>PMUE01000001.1 GCA_003167055.1 Vulcanimicrobiota bacterium
TCGTGCGCGCAGCTCGGTGTCGTCGGGATGAATGTTCGCGTACGGCGAATTGCCGGCGATCAAGAGCGAACAGTCGCGAGATGGAAACGCGCGCGCGAACGCATTGCGCAGCGTCGGAATGTTCTTGCGCTCCTCGGGCCCGGCCACCGCGAGGATGAAGGGCGTATGTTCCTTGGGTTCCACCGGCTGCCACCACGGATCGGGAACCGGATGGACGATTGTAAATGATGCGGCATCGACACCGAAGAGCCGGGCGAATTCCCGCGCCGTCCAGGCCGAGTTCGCCGAACGGTCGTCGGCGCGCGCAAGCGCACGGCGAATCGGCGCCTGCTCGCGATAGCGCGCGACCCAGTTCGCATGCGCGTACGTGAAGGCGAACGCGTCGTGAAAGAGGGCCACGCGGCGCGCACCGCGGAGCGTAAATCGCATCGCGTTCCAGGGATACCACACGGTATCGTACGACCCGAGGATGTCCGTGCGCACATGATAAGGAAATTCCCGCGTCAGAAGTGCCGCATGTCCGGCCTTGCGTACCAGCAGCGTCACTTCGAGATCGCGTTCGCTTTGCCAGTCGGTCAGGACACGGCGCACGTAGCGTCCCATGCCGCGGCGATCGTCGACGAGATTCCAGGCGTCGACGGCAACGCGCATCACTTCACGAGTTGAGGCGTGACCACCAGCGCGATGATCGTGTATGAGTTGAAGAGTCCGTGGGTGAGCATCGATGCAAACGCGTTGTGCGTGCGGTAATACACGAACGCGAGCACCACCCCGCCGAGCGCGAGCGGAAGCGCCGCAACCGGATCGCCATGCGCGAGGCCGAAGCACAGCCCACTCACGATCGCGCCGGTCCAGAAGCCGAGATAGCGGCGCGTCGCGTTGAAGAGAAAGACGCGGAAGATCGTCTCTTCCATGAGCGGTGCGAACACACAGGCAAAGAGCGCAAATGCGACCAACAGCCGCGGATCGTGCAACTGCTTAAGCATCGCCACGGATTGTTGATCTTGCGTCGTATGGAAGACTGTCTGGATGATCGATGCACCGCCGTTCGCAACGACGGCCATCACGATCGAACCAAGGAAGGCGAAAAGCAGGTCGCGCGCTCGCAGCGCACGATAGCCAAGTTCGCGGAGCGACAGACGCGACGCCCAGGGCAGCAGCGAGATCAAGATGCCGGCGAGCAAGCCTTCGACAACCAGTGTCAAGGCCAGCACCCAGATGACCAACTCCGGATTACCGAAAGCATTGGGGTCGATGGGCGTCGATTGCAAGACGACACCCTGCCAGATGCCGTAGCCGACCAGCGGCGCTACGACGACGAGAAGCAGCAGAATCGTCGGCAGCGCGCGGAAGCTACCGCTCGGCCAGGACGTCGGCCAGTCGACAAAACGCTTTGAGGTCGAGTTGTTCACCACGTGACTCCGCCGGAAGATCGCTAGCCGCTATTGCGCGCGCGACCGCATCCCGTTCGAGGTGCAGCGCAAGCGCTAAGCTGTTTGCAAGCGTCTTGCGCCGGTACGCGAACGCGCCGCGCACGACCTTCCAAAACAGGTCGAGGTCGCGCACGGTGACGGCCGGTTCGGCGCGGCGAGTGAGGCGAACGACGCTCGAGTGCACTTTCGGCGCCGGGAAAAAAGACTGCGGCCCGATCGTTAAGAGCATCTCGACCCGCATCGCATACTGAACGGCCACCGAAAGACTTCCGTAGGCCCGAGTGCCGGGTGACGCCATGAAGCGTTCGGCGACGTCCTTCTGTACCATGACCGTCAGAGAATCGGGGCCGGAGGGCATTTCGATCAGGCGCAGTATCAACGGCGTCGCGATGTTATAAGGAAGATTGCCCGCGACGTGCCACGGCTGTCCCTTCGACCAGGCGCGGTAATCGAACGTCAGAGCATCGGCCGCTACGATTTGCGCCGCGGCGATGTCCTCGCGAGAACGAAGTACGGCCACGAGCTCCGGATCGATCTCAACGGCGGTAATCTGCGCGCCCGCGTCGACGAGAGCGCGCGTGAGCACGCCGGTGCCGGCACCGATCTCGATCGTGCGAGCCCGCGGCGGCGCGCCCTCCAGCGCGAAGCCGGCGATGCGACCTGCAATCGNNGTTCTGACCGAGGCGCTTTTTCGGGCGAAGGCCCGCCTTCGCCAGCACGGCACGGGGGCTCGACACGCCCCTATTTTACGCTACTTCAGCCGATAAACAGTGACGTCGCGCCGGCCGAAGAGCATGGCCCCGCGCAGCGAGTCGAAGCCGAGGTCGATTCGATTGCCGACGATGTCGCCTCCGGTATCACCCGCGATCGCCATGCCGTAGCCGGGGATGTAAAGGCGAGTTCCCAGTGGGATGATGCGAGGGTCGACGGCGACGATTCCATAGCCGGCGCGCCGGCCGCTAGCCGTCATGCCGCTACCACCCGCGCTCCCCGCGGTGTAGGCCGTGGCCATCATCTGAATCGCACCGCGAGCGACCGATGCCATTTGGAGCAAGCCGTGTACTTCAAAGGCCGCGAGCGTGGCTGGGCTAACGCCTTGCGCGACGATTCGCGGGTTCGCTTTGCGGATCAGCGTGGTCGAGAGTATTCGCTGGCGTACCGGTCCTCCGTCGCGCTGGGCATACTGGACTCGTACCTGGGCGAGGCCTGGCCGGCCTCGAGCGATGATCTTGGAGCACCCGGGCGCAAGGAGCATCGAGAGCCGAGTTAAGGTCTACGGTTGA
>PMUE01000169.1 GCA_003167055.1 Vulcanimicrobiota bacterium
CGAGATTCCAAGCGCCTCGGGCATCTTGGCCGGAGCGATCGCCTACGACCGACTCGATCGCGGCGAACGCATCGACACCGCGGCCGGCACACAATTCGACCCGGCCGTCGTTCGCGCGATCATGGAGGCGGCAAAGCTGCGCGCATGATCGAACTTCCCGAACGCACTCGACGCATTTCGCCCTCGCGCCTGCACGAGATACTGCTCGAGCACGATTGCAAGAGTTTGGTCGATCCGTTCATGGGTCTGCCGACGCATCTGAACTATTTAAAACGGCACGGCATCGCCGTGCACGGCGGCGATTTGCTCGAATGGTTCGTGCGTGTCGGCGAGGGCTTAATCGTCAACGATCTCACCTATCTGCGCGATGCCGAAGTCGCCGAGATCGTCGAGATGCTGCCTGGGCGCATCTATTCGCTCGATCTCTTCAAGGCTTGGGAAGGCGTCTTCTTCAGCGAAGAGCAGTGCATGTATCTCGGCGTCTGGCACGATAACGTGCGCAACTTGCGCAGCGACCAGCAAACCGGCCTTGCGATCCTTGGATTGTGGCGCGCATTTTGCTACTGGATGCAGAAGACGCAATCACCCGACGACATGCAAGATACTCCGCCAAGCGAACTGGCATGGTCGTACATCCGTCAGACCGAGCAGTGGGTCACGTCGAACATGCGGCGCAATACTGTGCGACAGGGTGATGTGCTTGCAACGATGGGCGCGCGCTCGGCCGACGCGCTGTTCCTGGCGCCGCCGCCGCGGAACTCCTTCCGCAGCGCCGACGCACGCATCTGGATGTGGGAAGCGTGGTGGCAGGGCAATCCGTACTTCACCATCGAGCACGCGTACCGCGACTCGCTGCTTGGCGCTCGCGCGGCCGACGCGCCGTCCTACGCGCGCGCCATCGCGAGCATTCTTACGAATGCCGATCCGTATCCGGTCGTGATTCTACAAACCACCGAGCAACGGATCGCCGACCTCGAACCGCTGGTTCGTAACGCCCGCCCTAACGTCACGACCATCGCTCCGCACCCGTACGAGATTTACCTCGTCGCTACGAGATAAGGTTAGCGCGGCGACCCCTGAAACCGGTACCAGATCAGGCAGAGGAGCGCGAGCACCCAACACACGACGAGGTGCGAGACGTGATGGGCGTGCTCGGTACCCGATTTGGTCAGGAAGTTAATCGTGCCGAGGCCGTATAGCGCGCCCAACACGAAAAAGACGAGCGCAAGGAGTAGGGCGAGTACTTTCACGATAAGAGCCCTCGTTTGCTCAAGATGAAGCAGCATACGCCAACGATCAGGCAATACCAGCCGAACGGGCGTAGATCGTTCGACTTGAAGTAACGCATCAGGAACGCGACCGAAAGATATGCGGCGACCGCCGCAACGAGTCCGCCAAGGATGGCTTGCAGCAGTACGACGTGGGCTCCGGGCGCGACGAGATAGCGCATTTCGAGCAGTGCCGCGGCAAAAATCACCGGCGTTGCCAACAGGAACGAAAACTCGGCCGCATCCTCATGGTTGAGATCGCACAACAGTCCCGCCACCATCGACGCGCCCGAACGCGAAATGCCCGGAAGCAGTGCGAAGCTCTGCGCGAAGCCGATCAGCACGCTCTGGAAAAAGCTTAGCTGCTCGATCGAATGGCTTCGCTCGCGCCGTTGCCGTCGTTTTAGTCCCTCGCCGGCGAACATCACGAGCCCGTTGAGTGCGAGAAACAGTGCAGCCGGGGCCGGCGAACCAAAGAGCGCGCGGACCGGATCTTCAAACAGCACGCCGAGCACACCCACGGGGATCGTTCCAACGACCAGCAGCCAGCCAATCCGTTCGTCGCGGTCGTCCGACAGCCGGCCGCGGATGACGCTCGCGACCATCGCACGTACAATCGCCGACCAACGCGCGCGATAGTACACAATCAGCGCAAGCGCGGTGCCCAAGTGCAACACCACGATGAACGCGAGAAAGGTGGGATTAGCGCGATCGATGTTCGTCCAGTGCAAGAGCGCCGGCACCAAGATCGTATGCCCGAGGCTCGAAACCGGAAAGAGCTCGCTGACGCCTTGAAGCAGTGCGAGAATCAGCGCTTGGAGATCGGTCACGGAGCAGTCAGGTACGCCGCGATGGGAAGGATTGCCTACGTGAGCAGCCTAAGGCGCCTGGGCAGTGGATCAGCACGAAGATACCCGTGCCATGGAGCCGCAAGAGCGTAAGTTCGCTCGTGTTGGTGATTCGTTGCTGGTCTCGTACAGCATCGGCGACGACTTCGCGCCCGAATTTACCGAGACGTACGATATCGCGCTCGGCGGGATGGCCATGCTCACCAACGCCGAGTTAGGTCGCGAGGAACCGATCAACGTCCAGATCGAGCTGCGCGGCGACTCCGAACCGGTCCTGCGCGTTCGCGGCGTCGTGCGCTGGTCGCGCTACGATCCGCTGCTGCAGCGATATCGCACCGGCATCGCCTTTCTCGAAGTCGACGACAAGACCCGATCGCACCTCCAGCGCTACATCGACACGCTGCATCTCCTCCGCGACATGGGAATGCTTTAAGCGCGAGCGCCGCCCTACAGAGTCACCACGGGAAGAACTTCACCGAGTAGGTGTAGTCGCTGGCGATGGCCTTACAGGCGTGGGTCGCCGGAGCGTACTGCGCGGCACGCGCCATCGAGACGGCGACCTGATCCATGGATGAACTGCCGCTCGATCCCGCGATCGTCGCGCTTTCGATACCGCCTTGTGGATTGACGACGAGGCGGACGCGCGCAATACCGTTGGCTTGATCGGCACGGGCGGCCGGCGGAAGATCCGGCTGAGGCGGTGATGCGATCATCTGCACCGGCGTATCGTTGGTCACGCAGTTCGGCGTCGCCGTTGCCGCGGGCGCGGGCGACTCGGGCGATGCCGTACCAAACACGGCCTTGCCTTCGCTCAGCGTCGAATTCGGATTTATCGCGGTGGCCTTTGCAACATGCACCGGCGCGCGGTGCTGCGGTGGCGGCGCCGGCGTGAGCCGCGGTGGCGTCGGAACGTGTGCGATGTGGGTAGTGTGCAGGTGCTCGATGCTCACGATCTGCACCTCGTCGCTCTGCGGCGCGAACGGCCAGCGAATGATGCCGGTCAGAATCAGGTGGAGCAGCAACGATAAAGCAAACGCGACGATCAAAAACCGTCGCGTTGCCTTGCTATCCATGGGGTCCGGGTTCTTTAGTTCGGATCGAAGTCCGCTTTAAAGATGTACGAGCCCGTTGTCGGTGCGCAATTTATGAGTTTTGGTGAGTATTGCGACTGCCGTGCCGCGCGTAGCGCTGCCTGGTCGATCGCCATATTGCTGGACGACTGGCTGACCTTCGCATCGACCAGCGCACCTGACGGACCGATCGTGACCTCGACTAATACGATGACCGGTCCAAGTCCCAGATCGCGCGCAGAGTCCGGATAGTCGGGCGACATCGGATTGGTCACCGTCGCTTCCTGATTCGGATTCGCGCATGCGGGCTTAGCGGTCGCCGCGGGGGTCGCATCGACGGGCGGCCCCGTGCCTTTGCCGTTTGGCACACCGCTCTCGCTACCGGTTTTGACGTTGTACTGCTGCTCGTTCGTATTCGTCGCCGAGTTGTTGGTGGTCTTCGGCACGTTGACCTTGAGCTGCGTTTGCGGCTGCACGTGGTGCGGCGGTGGCGTAGCCTGCGGCGGCGGTGTCGGCGTCGGCGGCGGCGTCGCGGTCGCCGCGGTCGGCGGCACCCATGAGGTCATGGACCACGTGGCGAACGGCGGCTACGAGATGGTCGGCACGTTCAACGGCAACCCGC
>PMUE01000331.1 GCA_003167055.1 Vulcanimicrobiota bacterium
CATCGGCTTCAACATGCGAGCGCACGGCCTCACCTGCGATCACTTGATTGCCACGGAAATCGTCACCGCGGATGGTTTGATCCGTTCGGCGCGCGGCGACGATGCCTTGTTCTGGGTCTGTCGCGGAGCCGGCGGCGGAAACTTCGGTATCAACACGTCGTTCTCGTTTCAAACCTACGAGGTCGGACCGCTGACGGTGTTCGACTTGATTTGGGACCATCAAACGGAGCGCGTGTTCGAACGGTTGATCGACGTGCTCGATCGCGCGCCGGCGACGCTCGGCTCGAAAGTCTCAGCCGTTGCGCCCTCGGTGACGACACCCGAGATTTCGGTCCAACTGCTCGGGCAGTATCGAGGCACCCCGGCGCAACTGCGCGAGATACTTGCACCGGTCTACGCGATCGCGCAGCCGGAGGGGATCATCACATACGATCACTATTGGGCCGCGCAAGAGGTTCTCGCCGAGCCCGGCCATCCGGCGTACTACCAGGAGCGCTCGCGATTCTTCGACGCGCCGTTCGATCACCGCGCAAATGCGACCGTGTTCGAATGGCTTCGCCGCTACCCGCGCACCGCAAAAACCGCAGCGTTCAAGGTGTTTCAAACCGGCGCGCATGTGAACGATCACGGACCGCACGACATGGCCTTTGCCCATCGCTTCAGCCACTGGTTGAGTTCGATCGAACTCTATTGGGACAAGACCACCCCGCCCGACGTGCTCGCGCGCAATATGGCGTGGCTCGACGGCTTTTACGAGGCGATCGTTCCGCTCGCGAAGGGCGGCGCCTATCAGAACTTCATCGATCCGTCACTGCGCGATTGGCAACGCGCCTATCATGGCGGAAATTTTGAACAGCTGCGCAAAATCAAAACGAAGTTCGACCCCACAAACGTCTTTCGTTTTGCGGAAGGCATTCCTTCGGGAGGTTAGGATGAAGAAGCTCTTTCTCTGCGGCGCGATCCTTGTATGCGCGGTCTTTGCGATGCAAAGCGCCGCCTTTGCAGCCAGAATCGCGGTTGCGAATTGGACGCAAGATGCGTGGGCCTGGGTGACGGTCTACGGTGCGAATCGTGTCATCATCGGATCCTATTGCGTAGGGCCGCGCTTTTCCGATAATCGCGAGGTGAAGAAGTCACTCAACGACGGAGCGAGCGCGGTGCGGGTCGAAGTTACGCACAAAGGCTGTTCGCATCCGGTCATGCTCGATAGAGAACTGAAAGCGTGGCATGGCTCTAATTTCAAGGGCATCGTGAACGGGAGTAAAGGGAGTTACACCTTCACGCAGCAGTAATCACACTGTTGTGCAGCCGGGTCCATCGATCAAGAACAGGGCGCCGGTTCCGCGCGACGTGATCAGCGTGCGCGTACGTCCGTAGGTTGGATCGTAGTCCGGGCGTTTGAGCGGCGCGACGAGCCAAATGCGATCGTGCGTGCACAGCACGCTGCGTGCCGGGACGCCTTCGTCGCTCTTGCGGGCCCCCGGCGGCGCCAGCGCGTACACGTGCGGCTGCGTATAAAACACCAGTGCATTGGCGCCGCGAAAGCTCTGAATGGCAACGATATCACCGGGACGACGCTGCTGATCGATGATCGCGGCCAACTGCGGCACGGGTTTGAACGGCTCGGCGTGGGGAAGCGCCTCGACGGCTAAGATGTCGACTGCAATCAGCATCGCGAATCCCAGCACGTACGGTGCCGACTCCATCGTCGCGCGTCGCGCGAACAACAACGCGGCGACGATCGAGCCGATTCCGATCGAGGCGCCCATTTGAATCAAATCCGGCGCAACCGCCAACGCCGAACTGCCAAGCTTGTTGTCGCGAACGAACAAGACGATCGCGATCGCACACAATCCGATGAAGATCGGCACGCTCGCGGTCGACACGACGACCGAGCGGCTTGCGCCTTTCTTTACCACCGCGTCGAAGTAGAGAGCGACAACCAGCGCCAATGCCGGCAATTCGAGCGCGATGTAGTTCGGCAATTTTGTTTGCGCGAAACTGAAAAATACCAACGGCACAACGATCCAGGTGAATGCGAGCCGCCAGAGCCGCGCTAGGTTCGGCGGCGTCGCGGTGTTGCGCAAGGCGGCGATGCCGGAGGCCACACCCATCGGAAGAAACGCGATCCACGGAAAGAAGCCGAGAACTAACACGGGCACGTAGTACCAGATCGGCCCGGATTGATTTTCGATGACGCCGGTGTAGCGACCGAAGGTGTAGTGCACCATCATGCGCTCGAACGCGTGCGGGCCGGCGACGACGGCGACCGCAACCATCCACGGCGCGACGATCAGCACAAAGGCCAGCCCGCCCGCGATCCATGCGCGCCACGATGGCAGCCGCAGCGGCTCGTTGCGCCAATCCCAGATCGCGTACGGCACGATCACCATGAGCGCCATCACCGGCGCCACCAGCCCCTTGGCAAGAAATCCCAATCCGGCGGCAACGCATCCGTAAATGAAGTAGCGACCGCGCCCCGATTCAAGCGCGCGAAACCACCAGAAAATACACAGCGCGACCGCCACGTCGAGCAGCGCATCCATGATCGCGAGGCGCCCGATGACGGCTTGCATCAGCGAACTCGAGAGCACGGCGCTAGCGTAGATGCCGATGCGCGTACCGGCTTGTCGCGCTACCGCATAGCCGGTCATGGCGCCGATCAAGATCGTCGCGATCGCTGACGGGAGACGAAGCGCGAACGACGTCACCCCGAGGAGGTGCGCAAAGATTGCGCCGATCCAGAAGTACAGCGGCGGCTGCACGAACCACGGCGCGCCGTTGAGATGCATGACGATCCAGTCGTGGGTCAGCAAGATCTCGCGCGCTACCTCACCGTAGGCCGTCTCACTGTTATCCCACAGCGTCCCCACGCCGAGGCCAGGCAGCGTGATCAGCGCCGCGATGAGTGCGCCGACAAAAGCCGCACGCGCCGGTCTCTCCATATCGACGGACGGTGTTTGGCACCCCGGTGCGGAAGTCATCCGTTACCCATGCTCCCGATTTCCCTGCGCGCCGACGGGCGTCGAGCGCTCATCGTCGGCGGCGGAAACGTTGCGCGCCGCAAGGCCGAAGCGTTACTCGAGGCCGGCTTTGCCCTCACCGTCATCGCGCCGTCGATCGACGCGCGACTGCGTGCACTATGTGAGCGCCCGGATGGCGTGCTGCTCGAACGCGAGTATGCGAGCGGTGATTTGGGCGACGCCGCTGTCGCGATTGCGGCAACCGATCGGCCCGGGGTCAACGCGGCGGTGCTCGCCGATGCACGCGCGGGACGCATTCTGGCGTGTGACGCGACCAATCCCGACGACGGCGACTTCACCATGCAAACCACGGTTCGCGCCGGCGAATTGACCTTTGCTATCGATTCGGGACGTAGCTCGCCGGCATTTGCCCAGCGTATCGCACGCGAGCTGCGCGAACGCTTCGGGCCGGAATATAATGCCGCGGCGCGCACACTGGCGCGCATGCGCACCTACGTACGCACGGTGCTCGAGCCTCCGCAACGCGGCGCGGTGATGCACGAGCTTGACGAACTTCCGATCGACGAACTCGCGCGCATGAATCCGGTGCAAGCGGAACACCTAGTCGAAGAAACAATCGAACGCCTTTGTCGTCCCGAGGCGCACGCCGAAAGCGTGCCTCGAGGGACGAAGGTAACGTGCGCGTCGCGGGGCAGCGCGCTCGCGATGACGCAAGCGCGTTTGGTCGCGGCCGCACTCGCGCAGCGCGGCATCGCAACGACGATCGAAACGATCACCACCACCGGCGATCGCGAACAAGATCGTCCAGTGAGCGAACTCGGCAGCATCAACGTGTGGGTGAAGGAGCTCGAAGTCGCGCTGCTCGAGGGCCGCGCCGACTACGCCGTGCATTCGTGCAAGGACTTGCCGGGCGAGCTCGATCCGATGATGCAGCTCGCCGCGATCTCCGCGCGCGAAGACGCGCGCGATGCGTTCTGCAGCGAACGCTATACCGACTTCGACGCGCTGCCTGCGGACGCCGTCGTCGGCACATCGAGCGAGCGACGCCGCGCTCAGCTGCACGCGATGCGCCCCGATTTGCGCTACGAGAGTCTGCGCGGCAACGTCGACACGCGGCTGCGCAAATTGCGCGACGGCCAATACGACGCGATCGTGCTCGCCATGGCGGGCCTGCGCCGGCTCGGCGTCGAGGCAACACACACGGTGCCGTTCGATTCGCACCGGATGGTACCGGCGGTCGCGCAGGGTGCCCTTGCAGTCGAGACCCTGGCGAGCAACGACACACTTACCGCCGAGTTGTACGCGGCGGTCAACCACGAGCCGACGCAATGGTGCGTCGAAGCAGAGCGCGCCGTGCTGCGCGCAATGCGCGCCGGATGCAGTGCACCGCTTGGGGTCCACGCGCAGCTGGTTGGGGCGCTGATGACGATCGACGCGGCATTTTCGCTGGCCGACGGCACGATGCTGCGCGAGCACGTCGAGGGCGGCGTCGACTCGCCCGAAACCTCGCGCCGGCTGGGCGCGCAGCTGGCTGCGGCACTTACGACCGCGCGCGATCGCCTGGCCCTCCCGCGCGTGCTCCTCGCGCGAACGCAGGATCGCCCCAGCCGGATCGCCGCCGAGCTTCGCGGCCGTGGCGTCGAAGTGGTCGAGCTGCGCGAGGGAGAATCCGGCTCGGACCTGATGAACATGATTCCGCAGATGCTCCTCTTTCCGTCCAGCGGCTCAGTCGCAGCGGCTCGCCCCTATCTCGATTGGCTGCGAGGCCAAGCGGTGCGTCCGCTCGTGGCGGCGATGGGACCGCAATCCGGTGCGGCGGCCAGCGAAGCGGGATTCGCGCCCGATATCGTCGCGCCCGAGGCTTCAATCGATGCATTCGTAGCCGCCGTTGCCCAGCGGTTGCAAACACGATGAACTCGCGTCCGCGCCGCTTACGCCGCACGCCGGTGGTGCGCGCGATGATTCGCGAGCATGCGGTGCGCGTCGACGCGCTCGTCATGCCGATGTTCGTCGTCGCGCGCGAGAGCGACGCGGGACCGATCTCCTCGATGCCCGGGATTTCGCGCTTGACGCTCGAGCAAGCCGTCGCGGAAGCACGGGAGTTGTATGCACTCGGCGTGCGTAGCGTGCTGCTCTTCGGCATTCCCGACCGCAAGGATGCCGTCGCGTCAAGCAATTACGATCCGAATGGAATCGTCCAGCGCACCATCGCCGCGATCAAAGCGGCGGTGCCGCAGATGTACGTGATCGCCGATCTGTGCAACTGCGAATACACCGATCACGGACACTGCGGCATCGTCGACGAGCACGGCGACGTCGACAACGACAAGACGGTCGATCTGCTGGTGCGTACCGCGCTCACCTACGCGCAAGCCGGCGTCGACGTGATCGCACCCTCCGATATGATGGACGGCCGCGTTGAAGCGCTGCGCCGCTCGCTCGACGCGCGCGGCTACACGGCTGTGACGATCATGGCGTACAGCGCGAAATATGCGTCGGCATTTTATGGTCCGTTTCGCGAAGCCGCGGACAGCACGCCGCAATTCGGCGATCGCCGCACCTATCAAATGGATCCGCCGAATGCGCGCGAGGCAATGCGCGAGATATCGCTCGACATCGAAGAAGGCGCTGACGTCGTCATGGTCAAGCCGGCGCTTCCCTATCTCGACATCGTACGGATGGCACGCGATACCTTCGACGTGCCGATTGCCGTCTATAACGTGAGCGGTGAATATTCGATGGTGCAAGCCGCGATCGAACGCGGATGGCTCGAACGCGATCGTACGATCGACGAACTTTTGGTCTCATTTGTCCGCGCGGGTGCCGACATCATCATCACCTACTTCGCGAAGGAGTACGCGCAACGTGCAGCAACACGCGGCTGATCTGACGATCGTGATCCTGGCGGGTGGACGCGCCACGCGTTTTCCCGGCAAGCTTGAGGCAGACTTCGACGGCGAGCCGCTTTTGGCGCACGTCTACCGTCATCTGCGCGAGGTCGCGCCGGTCATGATTGCCGGTCGCGGCACGTTTTCGGATGCGTTGGACGCACTACTCGAATGCCCAATCGTCGTCGACCGCTGGCCGGATCGCGGGCCGCTCGGGGGTCTGCTCTCGGCCGCATATCAAACCAGTGCCGCGCGCATCTTTACGGTCGCCGGCGATGCACCGCTGATTACGAGTACGCTGGTCGAACAGCTGCTTGCGGCGTGGAACGAGGGCGACGAAGCCGTCGTACCCGAACACGACGGCCGGCTCGAGCCGCTCGCCGCGCTCTACCGTCGCGACGCGCTCGTCCGCGAGGCCTGGGATTGCCTCCACAGCGACGACCCGTCGATGCACGCGCTTCTCGCGCGCTTACGCGTACGCCGCGTTGCGTGCGATGCGCACAGCTTCGCGAACATCAATACCAGCGCGGATCTTTCGTTGCTCGCCGAGGCTCCGTGAATTTCGAGCGCTCCATCTCCGCCTTTGCGCGGGCCAAAAATGTGATCGCGGGCGGCGTCAATTCGTCGGTGCGCGCGTTCAAAGCGGTCGGCGGTACGCCGATTTTTATGAAGAGCGGCTCGGGCGCGATGATCTCCGACATCGACGGCCACGAGTTCATCGACTACGTGCTCTCGTGGGGTCCGCTCATCCTCGGGCATGCGCATCCGGCGGTGGTCAGGTCGATTTCGGCAGCGGCGGCGCGCGGCAGTTCGTTTGGAACACCGACCGAAGCCGAGAGCGAACTTGCCGAACTGATTTGCGCGATGGTCCCGAGCGTCGAACGCGTGCGCTTCACGTCGAGCGGCACCGAAGCGACGAGGCGCGCGGTGCGGCTCGCGCGCGGCTACACGCGGCGCGATAAGATCGTGAAGTTTGCCGGGTGCTATCACGGTGCCGCCGATCCGTTCTTGATTTCTGCCGGCTCGAGCGCACTCACACTCGGTGTGCCGAATTCGCCCGGCGTTCCCAAGAGCGTTGCCGCCGACACGATCGTCATTCCGTACAACAACGCACAAGCGCTCGAAAACGCCTTCGCCGAATACGGATCGCAGATCGCTTGCGTGATTGTCGAGCCGTGCGTCGGCAACATGGGATTGGTGCTCCCGCACGAAGGCTACCTCGCGCGCTTGCGCGAGATCTCCACGCGCTACAAAACGGTGCTGATTTTCGACGAGGTCTTGAGCGGTTTTCGCGTTGCGCGCGGCGGCATGCAAGAACGCACCGGGGTCGTGCCCGATCTCACCACGCTCGGCAAAGTCATCGGCGGTGGATTGCCGGTTGGTGCGTTTGGTGGACGCGCAGAGATCATGGGCTACCTCACGCCCGACGGACCAGTCTTTCACGCCGGCACGCTCTCGGGCAATCCGCTCGCGATGGCGGCCGGAATTGCCACGCTCAAAATCGTGCGCGACGACGCGACGCTCTACGAACGCCTCGAAGTGCTCACCAAGCTCTTGACCGACGGCTTGCACGAAATCTTCGACAAGCACGACGTGCCGCATCAAACCGCCTACGCAGGCTCGACCTTCGGCTACTTCTTTGCCGCCGAGCCCGTCAGCGATCTGGAGAGCGCGATGAAGTCAGACGTCGGTCTCTACGCGAAGTATTTCCACGCCATGCTCGACCGCGGTATCTACCTCGCGCCCTCGCAATTCGAGGCCGGCTTCGTCTCCAGCGCCCACACCACGCGCGACATCGAACGGACGCTTGCCGCCGCCGATTCCGCGCTTTCCGAGATCCGCGCCGCGGTCTGATGATCGATCCGGCGATTCCCCGTCTGTACGCCTACCACCGGGCGCTGCTCGAAGCGGCTGCGGCGGGCAAGAGCACGATCACCTCGGGGGACCTGGCGGCCTTGCTCGGCCACACGATTTCGAGCACCCAGATCCGCAAGGACCTCTCTTCCTTGGGGCCGCTCGGACGGCGCGGCCAGGGATATGCTATCAATCCGCTAGCCGAGCAGCTGGCGTGGGTCTTAGGATTGGAGCACGAGTGGCGGATCGCGATTGCCGGCTTCGGCTATCTCGGCCACGCGCTCGCAACCTTCATTACTTCGCGCGAGTCACGATTTTGTGTCGCCGCTATCTTCGATCGATCGCCTTCGCTCATCGGTGTGGACTGGCAAGGGATCACGGTTGCGGACATCGATTCGATGGAACATGATATTCAGCGCGCCGGCTGCAACATCGGCGTCATCGCGGTCCCGGCCCCCGCTGCCCAAGCGATCGCGCAGCGGATGGCGGCCGCCGGCATTCGTGCAATTTTGAACTTCGCCCCGACGGTTCTAGACGTGCGCGTGCCGGTACTCGTGCGCAACATCGACCTCGCGGGCGAGCTTTCGATGCTCACCCACTGGCTCACCGCCGCCGATGCCAACGCGGAAGCCGAGGCCTAATCTCATGCCGTTAGTTTGTCTGGGCCTCTCGCATCACACCGCACCGATTGAAGTGCGCGAACGCCACGCCTTCCCGCCCTCGCGCGTCGTCGAGGCGCTGATCGCCTTGCGCGACTATTCTGCGGTGAAGGAAGCCGCGATGCTGCAGACCTGCGGCCGGCTCGAGATCTATGCCGAACTCGACGACTACGAAGTCGGCGTCGGGCAATTGCGCTCGTTCCTCGGGAACTTTGGCCACGGCGCGGTGCGCGAGCGCTACGATCTCGATTCCTACCTCTATACGTTGCTCGGGCGCCAGGCGATCGAGCACCTGTTCCGCGTCGCAACCGGTCTGGACTCGATGCTCATCGGCGAGGCCGAGATTCTCGGCCAAGTGAAAGATGCGTACATCCAGGCGCAGCAGGCGAAGGCGCTCGGCAAGAGCTTGCACCGTTTGTTTCGAGAGGCGCTCAATGCCGGGAAGCACGCGCGTTCGCAAACGCGCATCGGCGAAGAGTCGGCCTCGATCGCAACCGCAGCGATCGACGCCGCGAAGGCGCGCCTTGGGCCGCTCGACGGGAAGTCGGTCGTCGTCATCGGCGCCGGCAAGATGGGTCGCACGGCGGTGCGCCGCTTGCGCGATGAAGGTGCGCAACGGCTCATCGTCACCAATCGCACGATCTCACGCGCGCAAGAGCTGATCGCCGAAGTCGGCTTCGGAGAGGCGATTGAAATGCCGGGGCTGGTCGACGCGCTCGCTGCCGCGGATATCGTCGTCACCTCAACCGGTGCGTCGCATTTCATCGTCACGCACGAGAACGTCGCGCAGGCAATGGCGCGCCGGCTCGATCGTCCGCTCTTCATTATCGACATTGCGGTACCGCGCGATACCGATCCAACGGTGCGCGACCTTCCCGGCGTGACGCTGGTCGACGTCGACGGTTTGAAGACGGTGATCGACGAGAAACTCGAAGTGCGGCGTGAAGCGATCCCGCAAGTCGAAGAGATCATCGAAGAGTTCATTGCGCGTTTCGGTGCATGGTACCAATCGCGGCTTGCGGTACCCGTCATTACCTCGCTCACGCAGAAAGCCGAAGCGATTCGCATGAGCGAACTCGCGCGGCTCTTGGGACGGTGTCCGGATCTGTCCGAGCGCGAGAAGATGCTGGTCACCGGCATGTCGATGACGATCGTCTCGAAGTTCTTGCACTCGGTTGTCGTGAAGATCCGCGACAAGGCGACCAGCAATCACGCCGAAGTGATCGCGCAGGCACGCCTGCTCGATGAGCTCTTTGAGCTCGATCTCGCCGACCGCATGGCCGAGCTCTTACCGCCGGCCTACATTTCCGACGCGGATGAGTAAGCGCCGTGAGTAGAGGCCGCGTCGTCTTGGTTGGCGCGGGACCGGGCGATCCAGGCCTTCTCACCCTCCGCGCTGCCAATGCTCTCGCGGCTGCCGATGTCCTACTCTACGACGCGCTCGCCAGCGATCCGATCGTGGCGCTTGCGCCCGCGAGCTGCGAACGCATCTACGTCGGCAAGCGCGGCGGCGCACACGAGATGCTTCAAAGCGAGATCGAAGCGCTGATGATCGCGCGCGCCCGCGACGGCAAGTATGTCGTGCGGCTCAAGGGCGGCGACCCCTTTGTGTTCGGTCGCGGCGGCGAAGAAGCGCAAGCGCTGCACGAAGCCGGAATCCCCTTCGAAATCGTGCCCGGTATCAGTTCGGCGATTGCGGCGCCTGCGTATGCGGGCATTCCGGTGACCCACCGCGACATCAATCCGGTGCTGACCATCGCGACCGGCCACGAGGATCCGGCCAAAGCCCTATCGACGCTCGACTGGGGCAAACTCGCCGATCCGCATCGAACGCTCGTGCTGCTGATGGCGATGGGCAATCTCGAGCAGATCTGCGTCCGATTGATCGAACACGGTCTGTCCGCACAAACGCCGGTCGCGGTCATAGCGAATGGAACGCGTCCGACGCAGCGGACCGTCACCGGAACCTTGTCGACTATTGCGCAAGACGTGCGTCGCGACGGCCTGGGTGCGCCGGCAATCGTCGTCGTCGGCCAGGTCGTCACACTGCGCGATCGGCTGCGTTGGTTCGATCGGATGCCGCTGTTCGGTAAGCGCATTTTGATCACGCGGCCCGCGCGTCAAGCAGCGGAGTTTGCGCGCGCCCTCTACGCGCGCGGCGTCGAGCCGATCCTCGCGTCGACGATCGCGATCGTACCGCCCGACGACGTGATGGCGGCACATCGCGCGATCGACGATCTCTCGAGCTATCGCTGGATCGTCTTCACCTCACGGAACGGCGTCGAAGCGTTCTTCGACCGACTCGCCGCACTCGACAGCGATGCGCGCTATATCGGTGCAACGAAAGTCGCGGCGATCGGGACCAAGACCGCGGAACGACTGCGGGAGTTCGGCGTTCGCGCCGATCTCGTTCCGGCCGAGTTCGTGAGCGAAGAGATCGCTCGCGCACTGATCCAAGCCTCACACTCCGGCGATCGCGTGTTGGTTTACCGCGCGCAAGAGGCGCGCGAGGTGTTGCCGCAAATGCTCGAAGACGCCGGCCGTGTGCCGCACGTCGTGGCTGCCTACAAGACGGTCTTCGACGTCGATCCGGAATTCGCCGAGAAAGTCGAGCGTGCCGACGTCCTTACCTTTACGAGCGCAAGCACGGTGCGCGGGTTCGTCGAGTTGCTCGGTGGCCGAGAGGCCGCGCGCGAAGCGGCGCGGAGCAAACTCATTGCCTGCATCGGCCCGATCACGGCCGAAGCCGCTGACGAACTCGGGTTGCACGTCGACGTCGTGGCCGACGTCTTTACCACCGATGGATTGCTCGACGCGCTCGAAGCGCACCTCGCGCTCCTAGCTTGATTCAGATCGGCCTTTCTCGAAGCGGCGTAATTGCCGCCGCATTTGTGGGCGCGGCCGTGCTGATTGCGGGAGGCTGGCCGGGCGCCGCGGTGCTCTTTGCCTTCTTCATTCCGTCGATGCTGCTCTCGCGTCTCGGTCGCACGCGCAAACGTGCCCTCCTCGACGTCGGGAAACAGGGTGCGCGTGACGCGTGGCAAGTGCTGGCTAATGGCGGCGTGGCCGCGCTCGCGATCATCGGCTCTCTTCACTTCGGAGCGCCCATGCTGGCGGCGTTTGCCGGCGCGTTTGCCGCAGCATCGGCCGACACGTGGGCGACCGAGCTTGGCACGCTCGCGAAAGGCGCGCCGCGTTCGATCCTCACCTTTCGTCCGCTCGCGACCGGCCTGTCGGGTGGGATCACGTGGCAGGGTTCGCTCGCGCAATTGGGTGGAGCAGCGGTCGTGGCACTCACCGCGATGCTCGTGCACGTTGCACCGTTCTGGCCGGTGTTCGCCGGTGGCGTCGCCGGCTCGATCGCCGACTCGATTCTCGGGGCGACGTTGCAGACGCTGCGTCATTGCCCGCGCTGCGATCGCGACTGCGAAACGAATCCGCACGTTTGCGGCACGCCGACCATCGTGCGACGCGGCCTCGCGTGGTTCGAAAACGACGCGGTCAACTTTGTTGCAACGATCTGCGGGGCGCTCGTCGCCACCCTCATCTAATTCTCAAGCCGTCAAAGGAGCATAGCGGACATGGCTCAACTGATTGCGCGCTTTCCAATTGCCTCGACCGTCGTACTGCTGACTTTTTCCAATCTCTTTATGACCATCGCCTGGTACGGCCATCTCAA
>PMUE01000297.1 GCA_003167055.1 Vulcanimicrobiota bacterium
CCGATATCGCCCCAGCGCTCCAACATCGTGGTTGCGCCGTCGTCGAGCACGATCGTTCGAAGCATCGATTGCATAGTAGCTCCTCAGTCGCGTAGCATCGCGCGCGCGGCGTTCCAGCCCGGTGCGCCCATCACGCCGCCTCCGGGATGGGCCGCCGAACCGCACATATAGAGATGCTTGATCGGCGTCTTGTAGTTTGCATAACCCGGAACGGGACGCAACGCATAGAGGTTGTGCAGCGGCATCGTCCCTTGAAAGATGTTCCCGCCGGTCAAACCAAAGGTCTCCTCAATGTCGACCGGACTAAGAATCTGGCGATCGATGACCGATGCCGTGAAGCCCGGCGCATAGCGTTCGATGACCGCAAAGCAGCGATCTGCAAACTCGTCCTTGATCGCTTGCGTCCACGGACCGTCTTTGAGTTTATACGGCGCATATTGCACGAACATCGACATCAGGTGCTTGCCCGGCGGCGCGATCGTCGAATCGAGCGACGACGGCAGACAACATTCAACCACCGGTTCTTTCGACGGATGGCCGTACTTCGCGTCGTCGTAGGCGCGTTCGATGAAATCCTGATGGGGACAGAAGTGCACCGTCCCGTGATGTTGCGGCCCGGGCTCGTGCCCGGGGAATGCCGAGAAGCTCGGAAGGCGCTCGAGCGCCACGTTGATCTTGACCGAGGCCGAGTCGTAGGCGATGCGCCCGACTGCGTCGCGAAACGCCGGCGGCAGCGTCGCCGGGTCGAGAAATCGCTCGAACGTCAAGTGCATATCGACGCCGCTTGCAATTTGCTTCGCGCGGTATTCGTCACCGCTACGTAAAGCCACGCCCGTCGCCGCGCCGTTTTTGGTGAGGATCTTTACAACCTCGGCATTGGTCTTGATCTCCACGCCGAGATCGGTCGCGGCTCGAGCTAGTGCTTGCGTTAAACCACCCATGCCGCCGCGCATGTACGCCCACACGCCGCGCTTGCCGTTGGTTTCTCCCATGACGTGATGGAAAAGGACGTAGGCCGTACCGGGCATCGACGGCGCCATGAACGCGCCGATGATGGCGTCGGTTGCAAGCGTTCCCTTGAGTTCCTCGCTTTCGAACCAGCGATCCAAAATCGGGCGCGCCGCGCCGCTGAGCATCTCGATCGCCTCGTTCATATCCGGACCCATTTTTTGCAACGCGCGCGCCATCGCGCCCAGATGGACGAGGTCACCGAGTTTTGGATGTAAGACATCGGGTGGAATTTGCGTGAGCGTCGGTTCGATGACGGCGGCGACGCGTTGCAGCATCGCTTCGTACTTCGGATATGCTTGTGCGTCGTGACGGCTGAACTTCGCGATCTCTTCGGCATCGCGCGTCGTACCGCGTCCGAGCATGAGATAGCGTCCGTCGAGAAACGGCGAAAACGAGGCCGGATCGCGCTCAATGGCTTCGAAGCCGTAGCGCTTCAGATCGAGATCGCGCACGATCTCGGGACGAAAGAGGCTATTGACGTAGGCTGCCGTCGAGACTTTGAATCCGGGAAACGTTTCCTCGGTCACGCATGCGCCGCCGACCAGGTGGCGTCGTTCGAGCACGAGCACGCGGCGCTTCGCGCGCGCCAAATAACACGCGGCCACCAGGCCGTTGTGACCACCGCCGATAACGATTGCGTCGTAGGTCTTGGGCATAGGCAGGTTCATTAGTCGGAGGGAAGGCTGCCCCTGTGAGCGGTAGTTTTACGCGTATGGATATCACCGTGCGTCGCGCGAGTGCGGGCGACGTCGAAATCCTCTTGCCATTGGTGCGCGCGTATCGCGTGTTCTATGGGCAAGCGCCCGATGATGCCGGCGAGCGGCGGTTCCTCAGCAAGCATCTACGCGACGAAACGAGCACACTGTTTTTCGCGAGCGACGGTGCTCGCGCGGTCGGCTTCGTACAGATCTTCGAATCGTGGAGCACGGTCCGGCTGGCCCCGGTGCTGATCCTCGAGGATCTCTTCGTCAATCCGTCGCACCGCCTGCGCGGCGTCGGCCGTGCGCTCATCCACGCCGCGGTCGCGTACGCGCGCGAGACCGGGGCGGCAGCGATGTTTCTCGAGACCGCGGTAGATAACGAGCGAGCGCAGCACGTGTACGAGCGCGAGGGCTGGCAGCCCGAGCGCAGCTTCCTTAAGTACAACGCGCCGCTCTGATCTTCCGATAGATGTCGGGTTCCGAGGAGCCGGCGCCCGTGGTATCGTACCGTCGTTAGCCGTGCCGGGATCCCCGTGGGTCGGTGGTCGAGTGGTTAATGGCACCGGACTGTAAATTCGGCTCGCGAAAGCGATACGCTGGTTCAAATCCAGCCCGGCCCACCATCCCGTCTCAAGCGTTCGCGGGCGTTGCATAGTGGTAGTGCCTCTGCCTTCCAAGCAGATAGCGCGAGTTCGATTCTCGCCGCCCGCTCCAGTTCGCTCGTCAGGCAACGTGTGATACAAAAAGGGGAGCATGCCGTTGTAGCTTAGCGGTAAAGCACCTCGTTGGTAACGAGGAGACCGCGGGTTCAATCCCCGCCAACGGCTCCAGCATTAAAAACGGCCTCGCTTTCGCGGGGCCGTTTTTTATTCGTCCGAGGTTGGCGGTTCAGCCGTTGCGCTTGAGGTTCTCGACGATTTCGCCGAGCACGCGATCGGCGTCGGCGGGTAAGGGCTGACACGTTCCGGCGCCGACATGGCCGCCGCCGCCGAAGTCGGCGAGCATGTCGCCGATGCTCGTCTTGCAATCGCGTTTGAGAATATTGTGTCCGACCTGAATCGAGACGAATTCGCCGTTGCGGCCGTCAGCGACGCGCACCGAGACGTTCGCCGTCGGAAACAGCTCGTAAATCAGGAAGCGATTGCCGCTGGGAAGATTCTTTAAGCCGCGCACGTCGGTAATCACGACGTTGCCGTCTTGCCGCGACGTAGCTTTGAGATGCTCGCGAAACGCCGGTTCCTCGGCTTTGAGCCGATCGACTTGCTTGCGTACCTCGGGATCTTGAAGAATCTGCTCGACCGTCTGCGCTTTGGCCAAACCCATCAGGTGCCGGAAGTAGTCCTTGAAGGCGCCGAGGCCGCTGCGCGGATCGAGCGTATAGCCGACCAGAATCCAACCCTTTGGATCGACGATGTCGTCGCGCGTGAGTTGCGCCGAGTCAAGCCGATCGGTTGCCTCCATCAATTCGGAAAAGCGGCCGAATCGGTCGGACTTGTAGTGATCGGCGATCACTCGCGCCGCGCTGGGAGCAACGCCGAACTCGCCGCGCATCTGCGGGTTCCACGCCGCGTCCGACTGGCTCACGTGGTGATCGAACCAGAGCGCTGCCCGTTCGTCGTAGGGGAGATTCGCAAGAATGTCGTTGGCGGAGAGGGCGAACTTGCCGTCCTGCACGTCCTTGGGATGGGCAAAGTCGACTTCGTCAATCGGTTCGACTTCTTGGAGTAAGATGGCCGACGTGAGGCCGTCGAGGTCGGCTCGGGTGATCAAGCGCATGGGCGATTCCTCCGGGCCGATCAGGTTCGCGCAAGCAACTGGGCGCTCCTTATGCCTTTTGGCGCATCCGCGGACCCCTCGAGCGGCGTTCTTTAGAGTGCTATGAAACACGACATCACCCCACCCATCGTCAAGAGCGAGGAGAAGTGGCGCGAGGAGCTCGGACCGCAGCGCTACGCGATCCTGCGCGAGGCGGGTACCGAACGCCCCTTCAGCGGCGAGCTGCTCAACGTGCGCGACGACGGAACGTTCCTCTGCGGTGCCTGCGGGGCCGAACTCTTCAAAACATCCGAGAAGTTCGACTCGCACTGCGGCTGGCCGTCCTTTACGCATCCGAACGAACAACAGAACGTGCGGCTCTTGGATGATGTCAGCCACGGCATGCGCCGCACCGAAGTGCGTTGCGCGCGTTGCGATTCACATTTGGGACACGTTTTCGACGATGGCCCAGGACCGCGCGGAACGCGCTATTGCATCAACTCGCTTTCGCTGGATTTCAAGAAAGTCTGAACGAGCTGTTCGATCCCGGCGCGGTCGGCAGCGCTGAACCGCGCTATGCGCGGGCTGTCGATATCGAACACGCCGGCGATCGCTTCGCCGGCGCGCAACGGAACGACGATTTCCGAGGCGGAGGCGCTGTCGCACACGATGTGGTCGGCGAACGCGCGCACGTCGTCGACCACGACCGTTTCGCCGGATGTTACGGCGGCACCGCACACGCACCGTCCCTTCGGTAACCGTGTGCAGGCCGGCCGTCCGCTGAACGGGCCGAGGACGAGTTCGCCGCTGCTCGCGGTAAAATAGAAACCGGCCCAATTGAGTTCGGGGATTTCGTGGTAGATAAACGCCGCGAAGTTTGCCGCGTTCGCGATTAGGTCGGTCTCGTCTGCGAGTAAGCAGGCCGCTTGAGCGACGAGAAGATCGTAGTCCATGCGCGGGGTTTCGCGACACCGCGGACGAACCCTGAGCCGAAAGTCCCGCGCAGGAGCCCAGTATGAAGGATCATCTGGTTGGAAGACGCCCGGAGGGCGGTAACGATCGTCTGCTCTTAGCGCAGGCAGCGTCGCTTTTGTCGACCGATCTTTCACTGGGCGAGCTGTTTGAACGGCTCACGACCATGCTCCCGACGTCCATTGATTCCGCGGTCGTCTTCATCGCGCTGGCGCAACCTGACGGCAACCACACGATCGAATATATTTACGACCACGGCGAGATTCGACGCTATCCGCACATCGAGTTGACGGAACGTTCGCGTGCTCGCGCGGTGATCGGCAGCGGTGAGGTCATCTGGGGTAATCGCCGCGACGTCTGGGCGCCGCAGGGGACGTACCCAATCAATCCGGATCGGCCGTGGACCGACGACACCCATTCGGCGATCTTCGTGCCGATGCGCGCCGGCGGCACGTTGCTGGGCTGCCTCTCGGTGCAGAGCGTTCACGAAGATGCCTACACCAATCAGGAGGTCGAAACGATCGCAGCGATCGGCCATTACCTCGGTGTGGCGGTCCAAAACCAACGTATGTATCAAGCCCTGCAGCGAACGGCCGAATACGATCCGCTCACCGGCCTCGCGAGTCATTCGCGTATCTCGCGCGAACTCGATCGTGCCCTTGCCGATGCGACCTCGACGCAGCCGGTGATCGCGATCACGTTCGACGTGGTGAATTTCGCGCAGTTCAACGAACTCTACGGTTACGCCGAAGGCGACGAGGTGCTGCGTTGGATCGCTGAGATCTTGCGTGAGTTCGAAATCGCCGACGACACGATCAGCGTCGGCCGCTTCGGGGGCGACATTTTTATGGTGATCATGCGCGACGGCGCGAGCGATCTCGTGTCGCATCGGGTCGCGCGCGTCGTGACCAAACTCAACGAACTCGCCTACGTTGCGCGCGATCAAACGCTGCCGATCACGATTGCGTGCGGGTATGCGATCGCACCGCTCGATGCTGGTGCGCGAGCGGACGTCGTTGCGTTATGCGAGCATCGCACGCGATTGAGCCGCAAACGGGGCGGGATGGCAGTCGGCACCGACGAGATCGATGCCTACACGATTCACGGCTCGTTCGACGGCATCGAGCCGATCGTGGAAAGTCTGCTCGATCGGGACCCATTCACGCGCGTGCATCTCTTGCAGGTCAACACGATGGCCAAGCTCTGGTCGGAGCACAACCTCGATCTCGATCACGCAACGCTGGCCAAACTGCTGCAGGCGAGCTTGCTCCACGATGTCGGCAAGCTGCTCATCGCCGATCGCATGCTGAGTAAGCCCGGCCGGCTGAGCCCTGCGGAGTACGAAGCGGTGATGCGTCACGCCGAATATGGTCGCCACGTCCTGATGCAGCACGCGGGCTACCACGAGGTCGCGGAAATCGTGGGCGCACATCACGAGCGCTGGGACGGCAACGGTTACCCGGGCCGTCTGGCGGGCGAAGAAATTCATCCGCTGGCACGGGCAATCTCCATCCTGGATGCCTTCTCGGCGATGGTCGCCGACCGGCCCTACCATCGCGGGATCACCGAGGACGCGGCGCTGGCCGAGTTGCAGCGCTTTGCCGGCACGCAGTTCGATCCGGTTCTGGTCGACCGCTTCGTTGCCTGGCGCGAAGAGGGCAATCCCCCTCCCCTGGTCTGAGGATGGGGCCGCTGTTTGCAGCCCCAAAATCCATGCGCTCGGGCGGAATTGAACCGCCAACCTCGGCCTTAGGAGTGCCTTGCTCTATCCAATTGAGCTACGAGCGCGCACGCGCGTTTATTCCACATCCTCCGCAGCGCCCCGCCTGAGCTAGGGCGGCGGGTGTCCGGTCAAGCAGGCTCGGACCGACGAGCGAAGCCTTGGATGGCGAGAGCGAGGAGGCCGCGCAGCAGGAGCGGAGCCCGGAAGGCGAAGCGAGGAGCGGCTGCGAGACCGGGCACCGACGCCCTTGCGAAGAGGACGGGCGCTGTGATACAGTCTCTAAGCTAGAACGGTCCTCCGGGCCGTTTATTTCATGTCGCGTGGTAAACTGAGATGGCAAAAAAAGAAAATCGTGAGATGGTTGTGATGGCGTGCACCGAGTGCAAGCGTCGCAATTACAATACGCAGAAAAATAAGCAGAAGACGACCGACCGGCTCGAGCTGAGCAAGTATTGCCGCTGGTGCCGCTGCCACCGTGCACACCGCGAGACGAAGTAAGCACGCGACCCATATAGGGCGGTAGCTCAATTGGTAGAGTAGCGGTCTCCAAAACCGTCGGTTGGGGGTTCGAGTCCCTCCCGCCCTGCCACTCGAAGTAGTGGAGCATTCAAAGGGATGGACCGGAGGGGTGGCAGAGTGGTCGATTGCGGCGGTCTCGAAAACCGTTGAACCTTCACGGGTTCCGTGGGTTCGAATC
>PMUE01000056.1 GCA_003167055.1 Vulcanimicrobiota bacterium
CTCTCACCAGGTACTAACCCGAATAACCATCTCCCGTCAGGCCGCTAGCCTACCCTGGCAGTGGAGGAATACGTCATGTCAGCACAATCGCTACCGCTTCAAGCGGGTTTTTCGGGTCTCGGCGCCGCCATCGGGCGAGCGTTCGGCCGGTTCCCGCGTTGGGCGCTCGCTGTCGTGTCGCTCATCGTTATCGTGGGCCTGGTTGCAGGCACGATCATGGTGCGCACACGTTCCGCGGTGGACGTCGTTACGACACCCGTCGTCCAGCAAACACTCACGCAGTCGGTAACCGCGTCGGGTACGGTCAATCCGCAAAACAGCATTTCGGTCGGTACGCAAGTTTCGGGAACGATCTCGCAACTCGACGTCGACTACAATTCGAAAGTCACCAAGGGCGAAGTGCTCGCGCGCATCGATCCGAGTTCGATTCAAGATCAGCTCGATCAAGCCGACGCGAATTACGCGCAAGCCCAAGCGCAGGCGAGCGAAGCCGGCGCGAACACGACCGCGGAAGCGGCCGGTGCCACCGCCGCGCAAACCGCGATTCCTAAAGCGCAGGCGGCGCTGACGGTCGCGCAAGAGCAGCTCACTCGCGATCAAACGCTGCTGAAGGAAGGCTACATCGCGCAAGAGACCGTGCAGCAAGATCAATCGACGGTTGCCCAGGATGCAACCGTGGTTGCGCAAGCGCAAGCGGCCTATGCCCAAACGCAAGCGCAAACGCAAGCTGAAGGCGCCGGCACGCAGGCCGCGCAGGCTGCGGCACAAGCCGCCGCGGCAACGGTTGCGCAGGATCAAGTCAACTTGAACAACACCGTCATTACCTCGCCCGTCACCGGCACGGTGATCGCGCGCGACGTCTCGATCGGCCAAACCGTCGCGTCCTCGCTGCAGACACCCACGCTCTTCCTGATCGCGCAGAACCTCGATCAAATGGAAGTCGACATCAACGTCGGCGAACCCGACATCGGCGGCGTCAAGCAAGGTGAGACGGTCAACTTCACGGTGCTCGCCTACCCGAACCAAGTCTTCACCGGCAAGGTCACGCAGGTCCGCATCAACCCGACGACCGTCAACAACGTGGTCACCTACGACGTCGTGGTCGACGTGAACAACACGACCGGCCAACTACTCCCCGGCATGACGGCCAACGCCACCATCAACGTGGCAAGCGCGCCCAACGCGCTGGTGGTTCCGCTCAGTGCAGTGCACGCGGCACGCAGCGCGCAGAGTGCAGCGGCCGGTAGCGCGGGTGCAGCCAATCCGTGGGGCGGCAGCGCCGCTGGTAGCAGCAGCGTGGCGACTGGTCAGAACGCAACGATCATGGTACAGCGCAACGGCAAGATCACGCGCGTCCCGGTGCAAGTCGGTCTCGTGACGACCACGCAAGCGGCGGTCACGCCCGTCAACGGCGCAACACTCGCGGCCGGTGACAAAGTGGTCACCGCGATGAGCGGGGGCTCGCACAAGGGCTCATATCAAGGCCAGCATCAGCAAGGTGCAGCAAGCACCAATCCGCTGGCCGGCGGCAGCGCCTCGCGCGGCGCAACCCGCGGCATCCAGTAGCGGAAAACGCGAGCGGCTACGGCCCGAGGACGACTCCGACGGGCGCGTAGCCGCTCGGCAATGCAATCGTGATCGACGGGGCCGCGTATGGCAGTTCATACACGGTCACCGTCGTTGCGTTGCTGTTCGCGACGAAGATGTCGTAGCCGTTGTCGCACGCAACCAGCGGCCCGAACCCCAGAAATGCATTCGTAATCGAGACGCCCTGCGTAATGGTCGTGGTGAGCGCTGCTTGCGGAGACAGGATCTGCACGCCGCTGGTCGACGCGACAACGGCGTTGCCGCTCGGATCGTAGGTCGCATAGTACGCGTTTCCGCCACCAGGTTCGAAGTACGCTTCCACGGGTCCAACGGCAGGCGCGATCGCGACGTCATTGAGCGTGCTGGCATAAACCGTGCCTTGCGCATTGACGACGACGCTCGACACGGGATTGAGCGAAGCGGGAAGGGCAATGGTGCGGATTGGACTGGGGCCGTAATTCGGTGGGGAAAACTCCACGATTGACCGCTCGATGACCGATGGCGCTGTAAACACGTTGCCGTTTGCGTCGATGGCCACCGGCGTGCCCGACCCGCCGAGAAACCACGAAATGTCGGACGTCGAGAAGCCCCGGTACGCGGCGGTGCCGTCCGAATAATCAAAGCTGACGACGATATCGCCGATTGGATCGATTGACACGCCCGAAGGATAGTCGATCGAAAAGAGTGACAGGGTATTGTTGACGCCGCCGGTGTACGGCGGTGCGTATTGCGTCACCGTGTTGTTGTTCCAGTTCGCGACATACAGATTACGCAGCGCGTCGACGGCGACGCCGGACGGTCCGTCGATCCCTGCGGTGATCGTTATCGGCGTGCCGGTATACGGCGGAGCGTAGACGAAGACCGCGCCGCCGCCGCTGTCGATGCAGCTGGTGCTGACGCCGTGGCACGCGAAGACGAACAGGGTCCGCGGGTCGTTCTTCACACTAAATGTCGCCGTGCACACGGCGCCGCTAAGCGAGCAGGTCGAATCGGGATAGGTGGCGGTCACTTGCAGCGTCACAGTGCTGCTCGTCGCTATCGGCGGTTCGACGGTAAACACGTTCGGCTGCGCTACTGGGGGATTTGTGACGGTCCAGCCGGTGCCGCTCACCGTCGAAAGCTTCATCGTCGGCGAACCCTGCCCGACGATGTAGTTCCCATCGGCATCCAGCGCCACCACACTCATCGGCTGTGCAACCATCCCGCCAACGACGAAGCCGCTCACCATCGTTCCTGTAAACGCCTGGCTGAGCGGCGTGACGAGAATGCTCGCGGGCACGCCCGAGAGCGTCATCGGAATTGTGTTCGATCCGGTTGCGGATACGGTAAACGCGAGGTTCTGTCCGCTCGAGAGTAGATTACCGCCGCCGAAGGTGCCGTCGAACGTCGAGATCGTCGCGGTGTACATGCCGGGGAAGAGTTGGACACTCGTCGAGCATTGGACTTGGCCGAGCGAGACGGCGCAGCCCGGTGAGGTGGACTGCAGATTCATCGTGAAGGTGAGCGCGGTTTGGCCCGCTTGCTGCACGAGGAGCGTGAGGCTTTCCGTGGACGGCGAAACATAGTGCGGACGTTTGCGCGTTGCAAGGTTCGCCTGCGGAATCGTGATAACCAATTGCACTTGCACGGCCCGTGCGCCGGAGCCGGGCGGCGGCGATTGTTGGGCGCTGGGCGCGAAGGTGCTGCCGCCGCCGCAACCCGACAGCAGAAAAAGCAATACGAGCGCACGCAAGATACGCACAACGGGGTATACTTCGGCCCACCTCGTCGTTGTACTCCCTCCAGGTAACTGGAGGGCGAAGCGCTACTTCATCCCGTCGCGCGTGAACGCACGAATCTGCTCGGTCTCAGGCAGCACATCGAGTGCTAGCGTTCCGCCCATGTCGAGATACGCGCGCTTTTCCGGCGTCAAGGCATCGAGCCGTTCGCGCGCGACGAAGGCGATGTCGGGCACGAGTGAGGTCCGCGGTTGGCCCGCATGCATGTAGAAGCGCCACTCGGTTCCAACGTCGCCGCGGTCGCCTGCCAGCTGCGCGACGAGCATTGCCAGGCGTGGCTGCAGTATCGCATGGCGTCGCTGTGCACTCACCTTGCGGACCAGCCGGCCAGCCAGGATTTCCGTATAGGGCTTTTCGTCGATCGCGCGTTGCATGGTTGGATCCTCACTTTGACCATATCACGCGGGGGCCGTCCGCCGTCTAGTAGCTGCCAAAGGCCGCTGCGGACGACGCGTGCAATTCGAAGAACAAGATGGGTTGGAGCGAATTTCGCGATCGCACCACGCGCGATGAATGGAGATCGGCGCTGCTGGAAAGGCAGGCCGGTCTCTGTGCGTTGTGCCGTCAACGATTTCCCGGCGAGGGGGAACTGCACCCGAGCGCGGATGCAGCGTGGCGCCTAACGTTCGACCACATCGTGCCAAAGGCCCAAGGTGGCCTCGACACGCTCGACAACCTGCAGGCCGTAAACTACATCTGCAACGTCCGCAAGGGCGACGGTTCGCAGGAGCGCCCGGTTCCGCCGGCGCCGCGGGTGTTGCGGAGTGAGGCCGATGGTGTGCGGCGAATTGAGAAGCATGGCTGAACTTCGTTACGCCGTCGTTTTGGAACCGTGCCCGCCAGAGGAAGGTGGCGGCTACGCCGTTACCGTGCCGGCTCTGCCAGAGATCGTGACGCAAGGCGACACGCTGGAACATTCCCTACTTATGGCGCGGGATGCAATCGAGCTAAGTCTCGCGGTTCGGCGCGGTGAAGGTCTCGATATTCCGCCATCCGACGCTGACGGTGCGCGGCTAGAGACCGTGTCCGTCAGCTCTCCCGCGGCCTAACGATTGCCCAAACTCCCTCGCATATCGGCGCGAGAATTTGCGCGCGCTTTGCAGCGCGCTGGTTTTGTTCTCGTTCGGCAGACAGGTTCACACGCGTTCTACCGACACCCGAGCGGGAGAATGGTCAATGTTCCGATGCACCCTGGCGACCTCAGGACACCGACGATCGCGGCAATGCTTAAAGCCTCCGGCTTAACGGCCGACGAATTGCGCAGCTTGCTTTAGATCTCACCCCTCCCCATTCGCTATTGACGGTCTGCATGGACTAGGAGAAGCTTAGAGCACCATGCAGACCGTTAATATTTTTGAGGCTAAGGCGTATCTTCTCAGCCGGGCCGAAGCCGCGCCTCAAGTTGGGACTCCTCGAAGGGCAGGGCACGGTGCCGGACGATTTCGACGACCCCTTGCCCGACGACGTCCTCGCAGCATTCAAGGGCGTACTCCGAACTCGTGACGCTAACCTGAAGCATTGAGCACGCTGTTGCTGCGCGATGCCGACGTCATCGCAACCTTCGATGACGCCGGCTCCGTTTTGTCCGGTGCGTCGATGCTGGTGCGCGATAACGTCATCGAACGCATCGGCCGCGCCGTGGAGCTGCCGCAAACCGCTGACGCGATCATCGACGCGCGCGGGATGATCCTCATCCCCGGCCTGATCAACACCCATCACCATTTCTATCAGACGCTGACGCGCAACGTGCCGGGCACGCAAGACGTCGAGCTTTTTGCGTGGCTCACTGCGTTGTATCCGATCTGGGCGCGCTTGACCCCCGAGGCGATGCGCGTCGCGAGTGCGATCGCGATGGCCGAATTGATGCGCAGCGGCTGCACCACGGCAAGCGATCACACCTACGTGTGGCCCAATGGCGCGCGCATCGACGATCAGCTCGAAGCGGCCGCCGAGATGGGCATGCGCTTCCACGCGTCGCGCGGGTCGATGTCGGTCGGGCAGTCGCAGGGCGGGCTTCCGCCCGATGCGTGCGTTGAAGACGAAGCGACGATTTTACGCGACTCGCAGCGCGCGATCGATCAGTATCACGATTCCTCGCGCTACGCGATGACGCGGATCGTGCTCGCGCCGTGTTCGCCGTTCTCGGTCTCGCAAGATCTGATGCGCGAATCGCTTGCGCTCGCGCGCAGCTACGGCGTGCACAGTCACACCCATCTTGCCGAGACGCTCGATGAACAGCGCTACTGCCTCGAGCACTTCAATCTGCGCCCGGTCGAGCTCGCCGAATCGCTCGGCTGGATCGGCGATGACATCTGGCACGCCCACATGGTGCATGCGAACGCCGCCGAGATCGAACGGCTCGGTGCCACGCGCACCGGTGTCGCGCACTGCGCGACCTCGAANNGCGTTGACGGGTCGGCGTCGAACGATTCCTCCGCGATGCTTGAAGAAACGCGGCAGGCGATGCTGTTGCAACGCGTGGCGAACGGCCCGGATGCGATGAGCGCCCGCGATGTGCTGCGGCTCGCGACGCGCGGCGGTGCGGCGGTCCTTGGGCGTGACGACATCGGCGCGCTTGCGCCGGGTAGTGCGGCCGATATTGTGGGCTATCGTCTCGATCGGCTCGGGCTTGCCGGCGGTGCGGTGCACGATCCGCTCGCGTCGCTGGTGTTCTGTCGTCCGGGCAACGTCGATCTCAATATCATCAACGGCCGCGTGCGCATCAGCGAGGGCGCGTTCGTTGACGTCGATCTGCCGAACTTAATCGACCGGCACAACCGGATCGCGCGGGCGCTCGTCCGCGACGAGCTGCGCTGACGCGATCGCCGCGAGGACACGCTCGGGCGTCATCGGCAATTGGGTGACCCAGGCGCCGGTTGCGGCGTGGATCGCGCTCGCCACCGCCGCGGCAAACGGGACGAGCGGCATCTCCGCCACCCCGCGCGCACCGAACGGACCGTTCGGATCGGCGAGTTCGAGCAACACCGGATAGATTTCGGTCGGCATGTCGAGCGTGGTCGGCAGCAAGTACGTGCTGAAGTGCGGCGTGAGGATCCTGCCCTCGCGCGACAGCAAGTTTTCGGTGAGGGTATAGCCGACCGCTTGCGCTAAGCAGCCTTCAATTTGTCCCTCGACCTGTTGCGTGTTGATCGCGCGACCGACGTCGTGCACGCTGATGATTTTGAGCAGCTGCACCTGACCCGTGCGCGTGTCGACCTCGAGTTCCACCGCCTGCGACACGTAGCCATAACAGTAGTTCGGGATGCCGGCGCCGGTGTCCGGATCGCTGATGGTGGTGCGGGGCGGCAGATATTTCACGGTGGCTTTCGCATTGCGACCCGGGAACTTCGCGCGCGCGGCGAGCGCGGCATCGTGCACGGCGCGACCCGCCATCAGCGTCAAGCGCGATGCCGAGGCGCTGCCGGCATTCGGCGCTTCCGACGAATCGTCGGTGATCATGGTGATCGCGTCGGGCGCGATGCCGAGTGTTGCCGCGGCGATTTGGCGCAGCGCGGTGTGCGCACCCTGACCGCATTCGGCCGCGCCGACGCGCACGATCGCGCGTTCGATCTCACGCGTGCCGATCAATTCAACCGTTGCCGTTGCCTGCTCGGGAAATCCAAACGAGTAGCCGACGTTTTTGATGCCCGAGCTAATGCCGACGCCGCGGCGCAGATGCGTCTTGGGCTGCGGATCGGGGCGGCCGTAGCGTAGGCGTGATTGCGCCTCGGTGACGCAGCGCTCGAGCACCGGCAGCGCGCCGACACCGGCCGGCAACCGCGTTTGCGTCGGCTGCAGATCGCCTTCGCGATAGATGTTGATGCGGCGAATCTCGACCGGATCGATCCCGAGCTCATCGGCCGCCATGTCAACAATACGCTCGATGAAGGCGGCCGCCTCGGGGCGACCCGCCCCGCGGTAGGCCCCCATCGGCGTGGTGTTGGTGGCGACGATCGCCACGTCGAACGCGATTTTCGGGATGTGGTACACGCCTTCGGCCATGACCTTGGTCTGGCCCAACAAGAGGATCCCGCCCCAACCGCCGTACGCTCCGGCATCTCCGATCATCCGACAACGCATCCCGACGAACGTGCCGTCGCGATTGAGACCCAATTCCACGTACTGCACCTGGCCACGGCCGTGCGGCAAGGCGACCATGTTCTCCGAGCGG
>PMUE01000374.1:0-189 GCA_003167055.1 Vulcanimicrobiota bacterium
GTTCGTCTCGTCGACGGCGTCGTCGTCGACGATACCGATCCGGCCGACCCCAGCGGCCGCGAGATACTGCAGCACCGGCGAACCAAGGCCGCCGGCGCCAATGACGAGCACGCGCGCACTGCCAAGCCGCTCTTGACCAGCCAGTCCGACTTCGGGAATGAGGAGGTGCCGGCTGTAGCGGCGCAGCTC
>PMUE01000374.1:218-3496 GCA_003167055.1 Vulcanimicrobiota bacterium
CGCACGCTCGCCGGTGAAACCATCGCGTCGCGGTCGGCGGCAACGTAGAGCACCGGCCGCCCCGCCAGTTGCGGAATCCAGCGGTCGAAGGCCGCATCCACGCCGTCGAGCAGCGCCGGCAAGTCAACGCCGTTGACATACGCCGAGCGAAAATCCACCGCGCCCGCGGCACGCAAGACGGAGAGCGCGCTCGGGCGCCCGTAACCGGTGGCAATCGCTACCGCGCCATCGATGCCCGAATCTGCGGCGGCAACGAAGAGTGCGGTAATCGCGCCCATGCTGTGGCCGAGCGTATAGAGCGGACCCGCGCCGTCTTGACGCGCCCGCGCAACTACTGCCGACATCGCATCGATGCAATCGTCGAATCCGCGCAGCGTACCGCCGCTTGCACCGAGTTTATGTCCGGGAAAGTCGAAGTTGTAGACGCGGCAGCCGTGGCTTTGCAGAAACGCGCAGAGAAAGTCGAGGTTGTGTTTGCTCGACGAATAGCCGTGACCGGCAACGAAGGTCACGTTGCGCGGACGGCGCGGCTCATAGACGAGCACCGCGACCTCGTTGTGCTGCGCGTTGACCCGAATTAATTCGAGACCCACTCCCCGGTCCCGTCAGCGTAGCGCTCGTTCTTCCATATCGACGCACGCGCTTTGACTTCGTCGATCGCGTAACGGCAGGCGTCGAACGCCGCGGGCCGGTGTGGGGACGCCGCGCACACAGCCACCGCAATCTCGCCGACGCGAAGCTCACCGATGCGATGCACGATACCGACGCGCACGCCGGGATATTTCTGGCCGATCTCATGGGCGATCTCGGCGAACTCCGTGAGTGCCATCGCTTCGTGCGCTTCGTACACGAGTCCGGTCACCGGACGTCCGTCACTCGCGCGCTCACGCACCACGCCAAGAAACATCGTGACGGCGCCGCAGGCTTCACTCCAGACTGCGGCTTCGAGCGTGCGCGGATCGATCGCGTCGCGAACAATCGCAAAGAGCGACATGCGCGGCGCTAGCCGCCGCCAACCGGCGGCAACAGTGCGATCTCATCACCTTCGGCAACGCGCTCGTCGAGCAAGGCCGCGACCCGGCCGTTACGCGCGATGCGCGTCGCGGATGCGAGCGCATCGATCTTGCGATTGCGCGCGCGCAACGCTTCCCAGCAATCGACGAGGGTCGCCCCATCAGGAACGACCAACTCGAATTCACCCTCGCCCAGCAATTCGCGCATTCGCGCAAAAGCACGCACGCGAACCGTCACGCTCGTACCTGATCCATTAAACGCCTCCGATATCGCTGGTGCTTCCATGCTCCGCTAGCCACGCGGCGGCCTGCGCATGCTGGTTGAGCATATCGATGCGATTGCAGATGAGCTTGTGCAGCATCACTTCCCAAAAGTGCTGGTCCTTCGCGTAGACGTCGTCGGGAACTTGATTTTCGGTCCGCGCGAACTCCCGCAATCCCTGCCAATCCCGGTCGGCTAAGATCTTGCGCAGGCGCGCTTCATACTCCGGTGACGGCGCGCCTTGCATCATGCGCTGCGCCGCTCGCCTTCGCCCTGCTCGAACACGAACCGCTCGAGCGCGCGAGCGACGCCGTCTTCGTCGTTGCCGGCCGTCACGTAGGGCGCCGCTTCGATCACTTCAGGCAAGGCGTTCGCCATCGCGACGCCGATTCGCGCCCAGCACAGCATCGGCACGTCGTTGCGCGAATCGCCGATGGCCATGACTTCGCTGCGATCGATCGACAGATCGCCACAGAGTTGCGCTAATGCGCGTTCTTTGGTCGCCTCTTCGCTGGTGATGGCAAGCTCTTCGAAGTCGCCCCATGTTTCGAATTTAAAGTGGACCGGCAAACCGCTAAAGTGTGTGCTGATCGCATCGACGGCGTCGTGACCAAAGAAGCGGATGAAGGTCGAATCCTGTTCGGCGAGCGGAATCAAATCAGGAACCTCCACCCACAGCGGACCCACCATGTCGTCCATGTAGCGGCGCGCGCCGGCAATGCGATGGAAGTGCTCGCCGGTGTAGACCGCGGTATCGAGGCTGTGGGCTTGCGCGAATTCGATCAGAGCGGTCGCATACTCGCGCGGTATCGCGATGTGACGGCGCTCGCGTCCGCTCGGGCAATCCTTGGTGAGCGCGCCGTGCGCGCAGATGATGGGGTCGGTCAGCCCAAGATCGCGACCAAAGGCCAAGGGCGCGTCGGCGCCTCGCCCAGTGATGATCACAATATGGATGCCCAGCGCTCGCGCACGCTCGATGGCGGCGCGGTTGGCGGGCGAGATGCGTTCGGACGAGTCGAGGAGGGTGCCGTCGAGATCGAGGGCGACGAGACGGATATTTGGCACCCCCCAAGCATATCGCGAGGCGTCAACTGGTCCCGGGCCGAAGCCGCCCTCTCCCCTGGAAAGGCGGGCAGCAGTGCAACCAGCCGTTCGGGGTAAGCGTTACGGATGAAGGACCATGCGACGCAGATATATTGCCTATAGCCGTTCCAAGATTCCCGACGGTTGTCGACGCTCGGAGTAGCCTTTACTATGCCATGCACGGCCCAAGTGCCGAACCTCACGGCTCGTGAACAAGCGCAGTTCATCCACGATGCGATCCCGCCCGGACTCTTCCGGACCGACGATGATAGCGAACGCATCCCATGGCGCGTCTCTCCCGAGCCGTTTGCATTGTCGGCCAAAACGGTCGCCGAGATCGAACAAATCGGCCGCGACCTCCTCGCCTTCTACCGCGCGCTGAACAACCTCTACAATCGCAGCGCGCGCGGAACCGCTCCCGCCTTCATCGCCGAATATCTCGATCGCGGCAAGCCCGAGCACATCGTGCGTCTCGCGCGGCAGAACCGTTTCAAGCAAGATATTCCCGGCGTGATTCGGCCCGACATCTTGATGACCGACACCGGGTTCGTCGCATCGGAGCTCGACAGCGTGCCGGGCGGGATGGGATTCGTCGGCGCGATGACCGAGGCGTACTGCAAGGCCGGCATCGAGTCGATCGGCGGCGCCGACGGCATCCCGCGCGGCTTTGGCGCAATGCTCGCGTACGCGAGCCGCACGCCGAACCCGACCGTCGCGATCGTCGTTTCGGAAGAATCGATCGACTACCGCACCGAGCTGCGCTGGCTCGCCGACGCGGTCAATCGCATTGGCACGGTCAAAGCCTTCGTATGCGCGCCGCAAGACATCATTTTCACCGAACAGGCGCTGTTCGTCCGGCTCGAGGATGGACACGAAGAAAAACTCGACGCGATCTACCGCAACTTCGAACTCTTCGACCT
>PMUE01000081.1 GCA_003167055.1 Vulcanimicrobiota bacterium
AGGAGTGCCGGCTTGGGCGAGCGCGCCAGCGTAAGAAGATCGCCAACCATGGCGCTAGCTTCGATCGCGGTCGCGGCAATGGTATCGAACACGTCGTGCAGCCGCCGCACGTCTTCATCGCCGCGCGCCGCTTGCGCGACGCTTGCGATCGTGGCGAGCGGTGAGCGAAGTTCGTGCGCCGCGTCGGCGATGAAGGCGCGCTCGCGCGCCTGCGCTTCGAACAGCGGGCGAAGCGACAGCCGTGCAAGGCCCCAAGCGGCAAATCCGACGAGGATCAACAACGGCAGGTCGGCGGACGCGATCTCGAGTGCGACCTTGCGCATCGTCGCGGCATACACCGTTGCCCCCTCCGGCGTGGAAAGCGCGGGAAGAAGTACGCTATGGTATTGTGCGCCGAGGAAAACATAGAGCGCGAAGGACGCGGCCGCGAGCACGACGGTGAAGATTGCGAGATACGCGCCGACCAGCCGCGCGATCACTTCTCGAACTTATACCCGACGCCCCACACCGTGGTGATGACGTCGCCCGCGCCGGCCTTCTTCAATTTGCGCCGCAGCTGGCTGACATAGACATCCACGATGTTACTCGATCCGTCAAACTCATAATCCCAAATCCGCTCGAGCAGATCGGTACGCGAAAACGCGATACCCGCGTTGCGCGCGAGGAATTCCAGCAGGCGAAACTCCGTCGCACCCAGATCGACCGGCTTCCCGTCGTATACGACGCTGCGCGCAGAAACGTCGACCACCAGTGGACCGGCGGTGACTTGATCGACGATCGGCCGTGTCGCACGTCGCGCAATCGCTCGCAAACGCGCGACGAGTTCTTCCTCGGCAAACGGTTTGACCAAATAGTCGTCCGCACCGCAATCCAAACCGGTCACTCGATCTTCGATACCGTCACGCGCAGTTAACATCAAGATCGGTGTCGTGATACTCAGCGCGCGCGCGCGGCGCGCGATTTCGAACCCATCGCGGCGCGGGAGGCCGACGTCGAGAATCGCCGCGTCGTAGGCGTCGCGCAAGAGAAATTCGAGGCCCGAATCGCCGTCGATCGCGATGTCTACGGCGTACTTCCGCCGCTCGAGCATCGCGCGCACGGCATTTGCCACCGGGATACTGTCCTCGACGACCAGGATGCGCATATGCGCTAGAGTTTCGCCGGATAGGGGAAAGCTACTGTCAGCGCGCCGCCAAAGCTGCCGGTGCCCCCAATGGTCTGGACTTGCTGGAGCAGAACACGCGCGCGCCCGAAGAGCATGAAGGCGCCGTAATACGTCATGTCCCGGGTGATCACCGGATTTTCGTAGGCGTCGTATCGTACGCCCAGATAGGCGTGGTAATCATCGAAATAGTACTTCGCGCGGAGATAGCCGCCGGCGCTGCCGACGAGCGTACCGAAACCGTCGGCGTTGAAGTCGCGGCCCCACCACTGCTCGCCCTGCAGCTGCAGCCGTCCGTACGTGTACTGCGACCAGAACGCACCGCGATCGTAGGCGTCATCGAATGCGGGCTTGCCGGTAAGCACGATCCCTCGCGTGCCTTCGAGTCCCTCGATACCGATCACCGCGGACCCGAAGAATTCGCGCGCCCACAGCCCAAGTTCCGGCGTTTCCGCAAACGTTGTTTCTCCAGTTGGGACCGGGGCGCCGCCGTAGGCTGCACCTTTGAACTCTCCCGTGTCCAAAACCGCATCCACGACGGCGTTCCCGATCGTGCGCTCCACCTGCGCGCCCCAGCGAGGTGAAGACAGTGGCAAATCGTTGAGGCCGACGTGCGCTCCGTAATAACCGTACTCTTGTAAATCGTCGAGACGTTGCCCGGGCGATTGTGGCAAGGGCAGTTCGAACAGTCCCGCGCGATACAGCATCTGCGTGTGCGCGTTGTAGGTTGCGAGATAGCCGAGATACATACCGGCCGGCCCGCCTTGCGCGCCAAGATTGTAGTGAACGAACGCAGCGACCTTGCCGAAGTCGAAGTTGCTGAGCAGCACGCCGCCCGGCGTCCAGCGCCGGCTATTCACCGGATCAACCTGATACTGCAGCTGATAACGGACGGCAATTCCGGTCGTTCCATGCTTGGGCAAATCCAACTGGTAGCCGTGCTCGCGGAACGTTTGGCCGAATTCGTTGAGTTCGGGAATCACCGTGTGGCACTGTTCGCACGCAAGATGGTAGCGCTGTGCGAAAAGCGGAATCGCCAACAGCATGGCGAGCAGACTACTTAGCAACGATCAATCCTCGCATGCCGCCGCTGTAGTGAAAGAAACAGCCATAAATATACGTTCCGGGTTGATTGACGACGAAGACTTGGGACATTTGTCCGGGCTGCAGCGCTCCCGCGCCCCAGCTTCCGGAAATGCCGACGTTCGCCGTTGGCTGCAGTGCGGAAACACCGAACGGTGACGTCGCCGGGAATGTCGTCGCGCCCGGGATCGACGTTGCCGTGTGCTCGGTATTGTCGACGTTGACGAACTGCACGCCCGACCCCACGCTGACGTTGGTTACCTCGGGAGAGAATCCGCGAGCGTCGCCGAGCGGCGTGCTTTCGAGCGCAAACGCCGCAATGCTGACGTCGATCGTTGTCACGCTCGTCACGCTCGCGCCACCACCCGTTGGCGCAAACACGCCGCCGGCCGTGCACCCGCTGCACCCAAGCGCGAGCGCGAGCACTAATGCGCGAGCGATCATACGCGTCCTCGCGGCAACATCGTGCCGGCGACGTGTCCGTCACTGTCCAACACGGTGAAGAACGTCGTGTGCGCATCCGCATAGCCGTCGCGTCCGCGCGAAACGTCAACACCGAAGGCCTGCATCAGTTCATGCACGGCGCCGGGTTCACCGCCCGCGATCAGCCAGTACGACGGGTTCGCATCGAACGTTTGCGCAATGTGCACCAGATCGGCGTGTGTATCGCGTTCGGGATCGAGCGAGATCGTTAGGAATCGCAGGTTCCCGTGTTCGCGGCGCTGACGCTGCGAAGCGGCGGCGACCTGTGCTTCGATAAGCGGACAGACACCGTCGCAATGCGCCGAGATGAACGTCACGATCAGCGGACGGCCACGAAGATCGTCGAGCGTGAAGTGCCGGCCGAGTTGATCGACCAATTCCGCGCCGCGCGCGCCGGCGTGTTCGCCGCGCGCCGCGGCGATCGCGACGATCAATGCGGCGGCGGCGGCAAACAAGCTACGCATGTTAGAGTGGATTCCGGCTGCGAATGTACCCGCCGGGTGTCGCGGTCGGGGCCGTCGTCGCAAGCGCTCCGCCGTCCGGCTCGCCGGAAATGCTGCCCGAGCCTGCCGGCGGGGGAGTTGGAGCGGCCCAGGTGCCGCCAAAGCTGACGATGCCTATGCCCGTCGCGACGCCCGTCGTAGAATCTCCCGCGTAGGTGTAGAGCGGATGCGCCACACCGTTAACGGTCAGCGCCCATTGCAGCGCGCTATTATCAGAGCGCGAGAAGACCGAGATCCCGCTCGATAGACCCATGGCGGTCTCGTCTGAAACCGTCGCCCCTGACGAGTAGGGAATCCACAGACCGGTGCATCCGCTTGCAACCGTGCAAGCGAGCGAGGTTGTGGTATCGTCGCTCAATGTATAGAGCGTGAAGCCCGCGCTCTGGCTACCGCTGGNNGCGGGCGCACCCGGTGCACTCGTGCTGCCGCTACCGCCGCACGCCGCGAGTGTCAGCGCAAATACCGACCCGGCGAGTAAAGCTGCGCGTTGCATATAATAAAAGCCTCCAGTGAGTGTGAGGCTCGCAGCATAACGGGGAGTTCTGAAGAAAGTGTAAAGCGGTTTTTACGGAGCAGCGATCGCGTTGCGCATTTCAATCGCAAGTCCGCGCAATGTGGGATCGTCGCTCGCATCGGCAGCGGCGCGATCGAACGATGAGCGCGCGCCGGAGCGATCGCCCGCGTGCAAGAGCACTGTGCCAAGCGCGAAACGCGCGCGTGCATAGCTCGGAGCAAGCTGCAGTGCCGTCTGAAACTCCCGCTGCGCGTCGTCGTACTGGCCCGCTCGTACTTCGGTGATGCCGAGGTCGTAGTGCGCCACGGCGTATTGCGGATCGTTGCGCAGCAGTTTGGAAAAATCATCGCGCGCGCCGGCGAGATCGCCGCTCTGCAGCGCAACCAGGCCGCGCGCGTAGAGCGCGCGCGCCGAGTCGGGTGCGAGTGCAAGGAAGCGATCGGCCACGGCTCGCGCGCCGGCCAAATCACCCCGCGTAACATCGACGGCGATGAGGTTGCCCATCGCGGCAAGGAACCCGGGGTCGAGCGAAATCGCGTGTTCGAACGAGCGCGCTGCGTCGTCGTACTGGCCGCTCTGCGCTTGTGCGAGTCCGAGATCGTACGCGGCCGTCGAGCCTTGCGGTTCGCGCGGGTCGAGCGCGAGAATGCGCGTGAACTCTGCTTCGGCATCGCTCCAGCGACGCGCATCGAGCGCCGCGAGACCAAGATGAAAGCGTTCGACGATTTCACGCTGAACGGCTTGCGCGTGCAGCGTCGCGGGCGACGTGCTACGCGGAACCGGCGACGCGCCGTAGGTTTGTGCGACGGCAGGAGCCGTAGTCAGTGCGCATGCGACCGCGAGCGCAATCCACTGCGGACGCATGAAGTTCTACCGCGATAACCCGAGCGGGAGTTCGGCGTTCTTAGCGTTCTTCGATGCCGCTGCTTGTTCGGGACGGCACAGCCAGCCGGTCCGTCCGTCTTCGTTGATCGCGCCGAGCAGAGCCGGCTGCGACGACGGCGCGAGCATCTCGGTGCTTGCGCTCAGGACGCCGGCATCGACATACGCGTAGCGCAGGCTTACTGCCGCGAGGAGCAGTAGACCCGCGAGGGCTAAACGCGCGATAAGGCGGGCGAACATCAGGATTAGTATAGTCCAAAATCTGAGGAATCGATGAACCGCGCCGCTTTGTTGGCGCTGGCGCTCCTCGTCCTGGGCGCCGCGCCCGCGCCGCTCGTCGTCGGAAGCGTCCGGGATCAGGACGGGGCCCCTATCGTCGGCGCACACGTCCGCCTGCTCGGCGCGCCCGGCGCGCCAAGCGCGGTTACCGCCGCCGACGGCACCTTTTCCATCGAGGGATCAGGCAGTGCAGTGCAAATCCGCTGCGATTACTGCCGCCCGGTCGAGGTGCGGGTAGCTGCGGACGGCACGGTGACCGCCATCGTCCAACGCTACGACGCCGTTCGTCTCAGCGGCCCAAGCCCAAGTGATCTCCGCGCGCTGCCGTACACGCACGCCGAATCGGATGTCGCCTTGACGCCGTTTGTCGTCCTCGAGGAGAACACCAACCCGCTCTTCGGAACGTCGCTGCACGATCGCAGCGTCTCCACTGTTGGCGGACTCCTCGTACTTGACGGCGTGCCGGACTACAACAGTACCGACGGCTTCGATTCCTACCAAACGATTGCATACAGTACCGCGGNNCGGCTACGAGTACGGGAGCATCGCGCAAGCCGGGACGTATGCGATCGACACTATGGGCGGCACGACGGCGGTCGCCGGCGGCACCGACGCGATCGAAACGCTGGATGCCGGCGGCCTCGCCGGCGGGTACTCGGTCGGGCCCGGCGATCTCCGTAATCGCGTTGCCGCACAGATTCCCGTCGCGTTTCCCAATGCCACGACGCAGATCGCGCTCGCGAGCGGCTCGGGCGACATCGCCGGCAACGCAAACACCAACCTGCAAAGCGCTTTTTCGTCGCTCCGCCTCTCCTATGAGCGCACGCAAGGCACCGATCTCTACGCGAATTTCATCGCCGATCGCGGCACCGATGCGTACACCTCGCCGTACTACGGCGGCGCCGATGACAGTTGGTCGGACGTCG
>PMUE01000086.1 GCA_003167055.1 Vulcanimicrobiota bacterium
GTCGTCGCCAACGGTGCCGACGAGATTCTCGCCGCATGTGCCCGCATCACGCTCGATCCCGGCGATGTCGCACTCACGCTGACGCCGACATTCGGGATGTATGCGCGCGTCGTCGCGCTGGCCGGCGCACAACTGCGGCGCATCCCCTACGCGACACGCTGGCGCTTCGAGCCACTCGCGTTGATCGAGGCGGCGGACGAACGCACGCGCCTAGTCATTCTCGGGCACCCCAACAATCCGACCACCGATTTGCTGCGCATCGGCGACCTCACCGCGGTCGCGCGCGCGTTGCCCGACGCGTTGATCGTCGTCGACGAAGTCTACCTGGCGTTTTCGGATCGCTCGCTCGCGCGCGAGGCCGCCGTGTTAGAGAACGTCGCGATCGTCGGGCTCTTCTCGAAGTGCGCGTCGCTTGCCGGCGCGCGTTTGGGCTATGCGCTCGCGAGCGCCCCGATCGCTGGTGCGCTGCGCCGGTCGCTCGGACCGTATCCGACCGGCGCGTTGAGCCTGGTTGCCGCGCAAGCCTACTTGCGCGATCCGGCGCGCACGCGCAGTTTCGAAACGCAGCTCGAAGCGCAGGTTACGCGCAGCCTCGATGCGTTTGAAAGCGCCTTCGCGCCGTTTGCGCGCGACATCTGGCGCGGACCGGCAAATTTCTTGCTGATCGACTGTGGCGCCGGCGCGCAACCGATCGCACGAGCGCTGCTCGCGCGTGGCATTGCGGTGCGGACGTTCGACGACCCGATGCTAGCCGGCATGGTGCGCATCTCCGCCACCAACGACGATGCAACCGGCACGGTCGTCGCGGCACTGCGCACGATCGCGAGCGAGGTGACCAGCCTTGCGTAGCGCGACACGGCTTCGTCAAACCACCGAGACCAGCGTGCGCGTCGCACTCACCTTGGACGGCGAGCCGAAGGTGCGTATTGAGACCGGGATCGTCATGCTCGATCACCTGCTCGCGCAGTTCGCCTTTCACGCGCGCGCCGGCCTCGAGATCGAAGCCCGCTCGCTCGATGCGATTCGGCATCATGTGATCGAGGATGTCGCGATCGTGCTGGGCGGCGTTCTCGACGAAGCGCTCGGCGATCGAGCGCGGATCACGCGCTACGGCGAGGTCACGCTGCCGATGGACGACGCCCTGGTGCGCGTCGCTCTCGATCTCGGCGGACGCATCTACGCGCGGACCGCGCTCGATTTGCACGTCGAGCGCATCGAAGATCTCGAGACAGTCATGATCCCGCACGTGATCGGCAGCTTTGCGGCCAACGCGCGCGCGACAATTCATGTCGCCCGGCTCGCCGGCGACGATCCGCATCACGTTGCGGAGGCCGCGTTCAAGGCGCTGGGCCGCGCGTGCGCCCAAGCCTGGTCGCTCGACCCGCGCTTCGACGGTGTTGCGTCGACCAAAGGGGTGATGGCGTGAGCGGTATGATCGGCATCGTCGCGCTTGGCGCGGCGAACCGGCGTAGCATCGAGGCGGCGCTTGCGCGAGCGGGCGCCGCGACGCGCTTCATCGAGAAGCCGAGCGAAGTTGGGCCGTGCGACGCCCTGGTGCTTCCCGGCGTGGCGAACTTCGGCTATGTTGCCGAGGAGCTGGATCGTACCGGGCTGCGTCCCGCGCTGATCGAGGCTATCCGCTTCGGCATCCCGCTGCTCGGCATTTGCGTCGGTTTTCAACTGCTCTTCGAGGGAAGCGACGAAGCGCCGCGCGCGCGCGGCCTGGGCATTTTTGCCGGGACCGTGCGTCGTCTGCGGACGCCTCGCGTACCGCACATGGGTTGGAATCTGGTCGAACCGCGTGGCGACCTTGCGCGCAGCTGGGCGTATTTCGCCAACGCGTTCGCGCCCGATGCGTCGGTTCCTGACGCGATCGCGACGACGCAGGACGGCGACGACACGTTTGCAAGCGCAGCCATGCGCGGCAATGTGCTCGGATTGCAGTTTCACCCCGAACGCAGCGGCGCGTACGGCGCCGCGCTGATCGCTTCATTCGTACAATCCACGGCGATCACGTATGCTGGCTAAGCGCATCATCGCCTGTCTCGACGTGCGCGACGGACGGGTGGTCAAAGGGCGGCAGTTTGCCGCTCTTCGTGATGCCGGCGATCCCGTGCGCCGCGCCCTGCGCTACCGCGACGAGGGCATCGACGAAATCGTCGTGCTCGACGTTTCCGCCACGCTCGAATCGCGTCTGGCAAACCGGCGCACGATCGAAGCGATCGCCGCCACGCTCGACGTGCCGCTCACCGTCGGCGGCGGCGTTCGCGCGATCGACGACGTCGCGCGCTTGCTCGATGCCGGTGCCGACAAAGTTGCGATCAACAGCGCGGCGCTGGAACGGCCCGAATTGCTCAGCGAGGCCGCCGCACGGTTTGGTTCACAATGCATCGTGATTTCGGTTGACGCGCGGCGCGCAGGCGATGGCTACACTATTGCGACGCACAGCGCCAGCCGCCCGCATCAACTCGATCCGGTCGCGTGGTCGCGCGAGGCAGTCGAACGCGGCGCCGGCGAAGTCTTGCTCACATCGATCGATCGCGACGGCGGCCGCGAAGGGTTCGACCTCACGTTGGTCCGTGCGGTGCGCGACGCCGTCGGCGTTCCCGTGGTCGCGTCGGGCGGCGCGTCAACGCCGCAGAGCTTTGCCGACGTGCTGCTCGCCGGGGCCGATGCGGCATTGGGTGCGTCGATTTTTCACGACGGCGATGCAACCGCGCGCGACGTGAAAGCGGCCTGCAGCGCGAGCGGCATCGTGGTCCGCCCGTGATCGTCGCCAGCATCGATCTGCGTGGCGGCAAAGCCGTGCAACTACGACAAGGCCGCGATCTCGTGCTCGAGCGTGATGACGTCGTCGATTTGGCTACGCGTTTCGGCCGGCTCGGCGAGATTGCCGTGATCGATCTCGATGCGGCATTGGGTGAAGGCGACAATACCGAGTTGATTCTACGGCTCTGCCGGCTTGCGCGCTGCCGCGTGGGCGGCGGTATTCGTGACGTCGATCGCGCGAAGCGCTACCTGCGCGGCGGCGCTGCATCGGTGATCATTGGAACCGCTGCCAGCGAAGACTTTCTTTCGCAACTCCCCCGCGAACGCGTGCTGGTGGCATTGGACACCCGCGACGGTCGAGTCGCGGTCGACGGCTGGCGCAGCTCAACCGGCGAGAGCCCATTCGCGCGCGCCGAGCGCCTGCAGAAGTATTGCGCCGGCTTCCTTTACACCGATATCGAACGCGAAGGTTTGCTCGGGGGGATCGACCTGGATACCGCGGCGCAACTGCGCGAGCAGGTCGACGGATCGCTGACGCTTGCCGGCGGCGTTACCGCAATCAAGGAGATCGTCGAGCTAGATCGTCTCGACATCGATGCCCAAGTCGGCATGGCGCTCTACACCGGCAGCATTGACCCGGTCGAAGCCTTTGTGGCGACCATCGACTTTACGCGTGGAGGTGGACTCGTCCCCACGGTCGTGTGTGATGCCGGCGATCGCGGCATCCGAATGTTGGCGTACTCCAACCCGGAATCGCTCGGGATCGCGCTGCGCGAAGGCATCGGCGCGTATTGGAGCCGGCGCCGCGCGCAGCTTTGGCGCAAGGGCGAAACCTCGGGCGCGACGCAACGCCTGGTGCGCGTCGAGGTCGATTGCGACCGCGACGCGCTGGCGTTCTACGTCGATCAATCCGGCGCGACGTGCCATACCGGCGCCGAACGCTGCTTTGGCGCACCGCCGTTTTCGTGGAGCACGCTGCTGACGCGCATCGAACGGCGCGCGCAGAGCGGCGATCAACACTCGTACACCCGCAAGCTGCTCGCCGACCCGTCGCTGCTGCGCGCCAAACTTTTGGAAGAAGCCGAAGAGGTCGCAGATGCCGTCACGCACGACGAAGTGGCGTGGGAATGCGCGGATCTTCTGTACTTCCTCTCGGTGCGAATGGAGCAGGCCGGCGTTCGCATCGACGACGTCATGGCGCAACTCGCGGCTCGCGCACTATGATCGAACGCTCCGTCGAAGAAGCGCTTGAACGGACGGCCTCCGCTGAACTCGACGTACGGCCGATTCTCGACGCCGTGCAAGCGCACGGCGACGCAGCATTGCGCGACTACGCACAACGCTTCGGTGATCCGCCGCCGCGTCAGATTCCGCGCGACGAAATTCTTGCTGCTTATAGTGAGACGAGTGACGCGCTGCGTGACGCGCTTTCCGGCGCCACGCAACGCATCGAGCGTTTCGCGCAAGCGCAACGCGACGCGATTGCCGACGTGACGATCCGCGAAGGGAATCTGGAGCTCGGACATCAGGTTATGGCGGTCGAACGCGTGGGGATCTACGTTCCCGCGGGACGTCATCCGTTGCCCTCATCGCTGCTGATGGGCGCGATCCCGGCGCGCGTGGCGGGTGTGCGCGATTGCATCGTTTGCACGCCGCGCGCGGTGCGCGAAGTTCTAGCGGCCGCCCACGTCGCCGGCATCGAGCGTGTCTTCGAAGTCGGTGGCGCGCAGGCCATCGCAGCCCTTGCCTATGGAACGCAGAGCATTCCGCGCGTCGATCTTATTGTCGGACCCGGCAACGCCTACGTTACGGCGGCAAAGCGCGCGGTGTTCGGCACCTGCGGAATCGATGCGCTTGCCGGACCGTCAGAGATCGCGCTCGTGGCGTCCGGCGACGCCGATGCCGATCTCGTTGCCGCTGATCTGCTGGCACAAGCCGAACACGACGACGACGCGCGGGCGCTGCTCATCACCGACGACCGGGCCTTTGCGCGCAGCGTCGGCGAACGCGTGGAGGCGCGGCTGGCGCGACTCGAAACCGCCGAAACCGCGCGTCGCTCGCTCGAGCGGCATGGTGGATTCGTCGTGCTCGCGCTCGAGGATATGCCCGCGTTCTGCAATCGCCTCGCGCCCGAGCATCTCTCGCTGCAAGGGCCGCGCGCACAAACGTTGGCGTCGCAGTGCACGGCTTACGGCACGCTGTTCGTTGGTGAGAACGCTGCGGAAGTCTTCGGTGACTACGGTAGCGGTCCCAATCACGTGCTGCCGACAAACGGCACCGCGCGCTTTTCATCCGGTCTCTCGGTGATGAATTTCCTCACGCTTCGTACCTACGAACGATCGCTGGGAAAAAGCGATCGCCGCATCGCGAACGATGCGGCGATTCTGGCGCAAGCAGAGGGCCTTGCGGCTCACCGCGATGCTGCGCTAGCGCGGATGTCCTGACGGACGAGGAGCCGGGTGCGCCGGAGCCGGAGCTGC
>PMUE01000321.1 GCA_003167055.1 Vulcanimicrobiota bacterium
ACGCACGGTCGATGCGATCGTTCGCGTGGTGAATTCCGGTTCTGACGTCTTGCGCGACGCGCGGCTGTCGCTCACCTTGCCGCCGGAGCTTGCGATCGATCGCGCGGTCGATGCGCGGCGCGATCGGGAAGGCTTAGCGTTCGCCGATATCGCCGCCGAAACGACGCATGAATCGCGCATCACGCTGCGCTTGATGCGCGCCGTTAACGCGAATCGCACGCTCGTTCTCGAAGGCTGGCTGCACGGCAAAGGCATTAGCCCGGTGCAATTTGCACCGCTCGACGTGCCGACGTTTGCGCAAGCGCAGTTTGCAACCAGCGCACAGATCCTCGCGATTCCATCCGAAAGCGTCAACGCGGGCGAGCGGCTCTACTACGAGATCCGGTTGCGCAACGACGGTGACGGTCCAGCCGATCGTTTGACCGTGCGCGTCGTCGCGACCAATTTGGCAGTCTATATGCCGTCATCGACGACGATCAATGGGCTGGCGATCGCCGACGATTCGGGTTCATCGCAGCTTTGGTCGGCGCGCGGGCTCGTGCTCGCCGACGTCAATCCGAACGTCGATCTGCGCATTCGTTGGGAGATGATGGTGATGGCGCCGCTCGCGGCCGGCACCGCGCTCGATACGCGCGCGATTTTGGAATGGGGCGAAGGAACCACGTTCGCTGTCGCGGCACCGACCGTCCGCGTGCAAGCGCAACCGAGTTTGAGTGAATCGACGGCAGGTACGCCGCTTTCGATCGCGCGCATCTTCCCGGTCGACAAACCCGTCGCCGAACTGGCGCCGCCGCTACCCGAACCGCCCTTCGAGACGCCTGCTTCGCAGGCTCCTGCGGATTACAGAGACGTTAGCGAACAGAGGGCGCCGCGCGCGATTACCGAGCTCGTCGAATCGATCACGGTCGCGCAAGACGTCGTCGCACCGTTCCCCACGCCGAGCATCGCCGCGCCGGAGGACCGCGTCGAAGTCCCGGTGTTGTATCTCGACTTCACGCCCGATCGCCTCAGCAACACGTTGCGGATGATCGAACGCAGCAGCAGTGCCGGCGGACTCGTGCAGCATCTCTTCGCCGTGCGCCTGTTCTTCCCGGAGCACGCGCAAGATGCGCCGGCGTCGGTCGACGACACGTTCGCCAGCGCGAGTCGCGCGTTGCGCGCACCGCTGGAAAAGCTGTTCGTGCGCCTGCGCATGCCGCGCCTGACGATAACCGGCAAGGATTTGGAAGATCGCGAAAGCCGCGAAGCGCTCCGCGACGTGGTTGAGAACTTGGGGTTCGCACCGACCACATCACCGCAAGCGCCAAGCGAGGGCATCGTGCGCGTCAGCGGCGCGATCGAGCTCGACGTCGTGCGCGCGTTGTTGCCGGACTTGGAGTCGGCGCCGCTAGGTGCGGTGACGCCGTGGCTGATCAACGCGCAATTGCTGGGCACAACGGTCTACCACGGCAGCGATCGTGACGACGCGCTGGAAACCTACCGCGGTGAGTTGCTCCACGTGCTTTCCGTCTTGAACGAACTCCCAATCGAAGAGTTCCATCGCGTGCTCACGTCGAGTGTGAATCGCGCGCTCGACGAAGCGTTGGCGAACGCGATGGATGCGTTGCGCGGCGCGGCACAGGTTGCTCCAGAATAATCCCGGCGCCACGATACTGCTCGTTGTCTTTCTCGTCGGCGCGCTTTTTTTTGCCTTAGGAACGGTACTCGTTCGGCGCGAGCGTGCCGTGCGCGAGCCGGTCCAACCGGCCGAAACGCAAGAGCAACGGCTCGAATTGGTCGAACGTTTGGCGATCGTGGGTCAGCCGTGGTGCGTCGACGAGTTACGCGTCATCCGCGAAAAGGACCCCGATCCGTTGGTGCGCGATGCTGCCGACGCCGCACTTATGGTTATCGCCTCACGATGAGCCGTCACTCGCTGCGTCCACGATCAGGCGTGCTCACTTCGTCAAGCGACCGTGTCATTATGCTGACATTTTTGGTGACCTGAGTCGCACCTCGGTGGGCCTATCGAACTACGGGCCCGAGTCTTTAACTGATCCCAACCAGGCTCTTTGCAGCTCCTTAAGAGGCGAATCGAGCGCCTTATTGCTTTGCGGGGTAAAGATCGTGTAAGGTTATGCTCTTAGGGTGGCGCGTTTAATCGTCCGGCTTTGATCATTTTCGCCCCAGGGAGCAACCATGACTTTCGAGGAGCTGGCAAGTCCCTCTTTGCCCCGGTTCGCTGGCCGCGTGGTGCCCGCGCTGAAAAACTTCTACGAATCCATCCGAATGCCGGCCCTCCCCGCCGCCCTCATGATCGGGGTGCCGCTCGCCCTAGCGGTCGGGCTGTTTGCCCTTGTGCGCGAACACGCACTGATCAACATCGATCTTGTCTATTATCCGCTCTTCGTCTTGGTCTACGCGATCTGGGTCTTTCCGATCCTGGGCTTTATGGCGTTCTCATACCCGGGGATCAAGCCGTACCGGAGCGCCGCCCCAAAGCAGCGCTTCATTTGCGTCGTGCCGGCCTTCAACGAGCAGAGCGTGATCGGGAACCCAGTGCGCAGCTTGCTCGCGCAAGACTATCCGCGGGACCTATACGAGGTTTGGGTCGTCTTTGACGGGACGGACGACACCGCCGAGATCGCTCGATCGCTCGGCGCAAACGTGCTGATTACGCCGACCGATGGATTCGGCAAACATCGCGCGCTGAAGTACGCCTTCGAGCGATTGCTGCGCGATGATGACGATCGTTACGTCTGCGTTTTCGATGCCGACAACACGGTCAGTCCGAACTATCTGAGTGCGGCCAACAACGCGATCCAGGAGAAGGGCTTCAAGTGTCTGCAGTCCTTTCACGACGTGCTCAACGGCTCGGCGAACTGGATTACCAAGGCGTTGTGGTGCAGTTGCGCAACGTCGTCTCGCGTTTATCTCAGCGGCCGCTACCGCATGCCCGGAAATACCCTCATCTGCGGAACAGGCTGGTCGTGCGAGGCGAGCTTACTGCGCAAGCACTGGGGCACAATTCGGACGCAAACAGAGGACATCGAGTTGAACGGTATCCTGTTACTCGAGGAAGGGATTACCGTCGGTTACGTCCCGGAAGCGCACATCTATGACGAGAAGCCGCTGAACCTGTGGGTTTCCATCCGCCAACGCATGCGATGGATGTGCGGGCACACGCGGGTTGCGTACTACTACTTCTGGCCGTGCGTCAAAGAGGGCATTAAGCGGCGCAACCTGGCACTGCTTGAGCTGGCGGCGTATTATCTCGTACCCTTTGCTCTCCTGGCGTCTTTCTTGAGCTTTCCGCTACTTGCCGGTCTCTTCGTTCACGTTTTTAAAGTGACCGGACCTCTTGCCTGGAATCCGATTCAAATCGGATTTGAGATCGTCGCATTCTTCTTCATATTCGTTTATCAGATCGTCGGGTTCTTTCCATACAATATCGATGCTCCGAACGGATTCGTCCACACCTACCGGATACTGCTCTACTCGCTTTACACCACGATCTTCGCTTCGCTTGTTTGGGCGCCGGCGGTAGTGTGGGCGTTCTTCCGCCTGACGAAGCAAGACTGGCTTTATCACACTCCACACGTGACCGGTGTCGAGACGAACGATCTCGACGACCAGCGCGCGGAACGGTTCAAGGGTCTCGTGTCACCATTTCCGATGCCGAGCGGGTCGGCAATAACTCATTCCGTCAACGACGTAGAATTTGAAGCGGAAGCCGTTTCGTGAAAGGGGCTACTGTGATCAACCGTTTTCTTTTGTTCGTATTTCTACTTTCTAATCTCTGCGCCGCCGGCGCACTCGCCGACCAGCAGGCGCAACTCATGCAAACGGTTATCGGCTTCAGTAGTCCAGGCGACGCATACGGGCCGTGGGACCTCACTGATTTGCGGTACCTCGACATACTTCAGGGGCAATCGATCGTCCTTGACCTGTCGCACCGCTCCGATCACGATCAGGCCTTCCCGACCTCAGGGAACTACGGAAATCTCTCGTATTCGCGCGACCTCTCGCCTCGTTTGTACGTCAACGCCGCCGCGGGATTTGGGACCGGTGGTCCCTTCGCCACGCAAGATTATCACCTTGAGTTCAACTACAAGGTGACCACGGATTATCGCTTTGTCACGGGCGTCGCGGGTGATGCGGTTAGTTATGCAAATGGACTGAAAGGCAACGACGTTGGGCTTGCGTTGTCGTACTACTGGCCGCACGTGATCGCGCAAGCGCGCGGGTATGTGGTTTCAAATGCAAATAGCCCGACACGCGGTAGCGTGCTCGGATCGCTTGAGTTACGACCGAGTAATATGGTCGACGTCGTGGCGACCGCCATTGTCGGGCCGCAGTATTACGAAGTCATCATTCCCGGCATTCCGCCGGCCTTCCAGAATCAATCCGGCTGGGTCACAACGCTCAGTTACCAGCAGTGGCTCAACCGTCATTTCGGCCTCATCGTCGGCGGCTACCTCAGCAACTACCAGCAGTTTGGAACGGGCGCTCCAATAGCCGCGGGGCGCGGCTACACTTTTGGTGTCAGCGTGAGGTAGCCAACAAGCCGTGAACATCGGCAGGGTATTCATCACTGGTCTCATCCTCTTTAATTTGATCTCCCCGCCCGCCGCGGCTCAAGCTACCGGCAGTGCCTCCTACGATGCTGTCCTTGCCGCCAACGTCGCCTACGTTAACAGCCTTCAACTTTCGGACGGCGCGATCACTGACAATCGCAAATACATCGAGCCGTATTTCGCGAATCAGGCCGCCATCGCGCTCACCCTGATACCCGAGCAGATACCGCGCGTCCGTTCATGGATGCGCTGGTACATCGGTCACCGCAATGCGCGCGACGTCTGGGGCTTGACCGGAACGGTCTACGTGTACGACGTTGCGGATGACGCCACCGCGGCATCGAGAAACAACGCTGATTCCACCGACGCGTACGCAGCGACGTTTCTTTCGGTCGCTTTTAACGCGTGGCAGCGCGGCGATACAGTGACGCGATCGTTTGTACGCGATCTCATCCCCGAGCTCAATCAAATTGCCGCCGTCGAAGCACAGACGTTGCAGCCGAATGGCCTCACCTGGGCAAAGCCTTCGTATCGGGTGGAGTACCTGGAGGACAACTGTCAGGTCTATCGCGGATTGGCGGATTACGCGACGTTGTTGGCCGCGGTTGGAGACAAGAACGGATCCGCGCGCTACGCTCGCGAGGCGCAGACCGTGCTGGACGCGATTCAATCCGTTCTCTGGGTCCCGTCGCAAAACGAGTACGCGTTCTTCATCAACGAAAAAGGTAAGCTTGTGTTCGCGACGGCCAAGACGGCGTGGTACGCGGGCGTGGCGGAGCTCTTTCCGATTATCTATGGTGTCATCTCACCGTCGAGCGATCGCGCGAAAAGCTTGTACGACCGCTTTAACGCCGAGTTTCCCAACTGGGATACGCTCGATAAACCCGACGCCTTTCCCCAGGCGGACGTCGCGTACGCCGCGGCGCTGATGAACGACTCGTCGCGGGCGACGCGTTACGTGCAGAGTGTGACCACGAAATATCAGGATCGCGGCTTTCCGTGGCCGTGGCACGTCGGCGAATCCGCGTGGCTCATTCCCACCGCGAAGCGGCTCAACGGGGACAGCGATGTATTGTAAGCCGCGCTTGCTCTTCGCTTCGGTGCTTGCGGGAGCACTATATTCCTGCGGTGGAGGAGGCGGCGGCAGCAGTCCCAGTGTGACCGCGACGCCTCGCCTTCCGGCCGCGGCTCCGGTCGTTTCGCCGACCGCGCTGGCGTTCGACGGCACCGGCGCGTCGTTGAGTCAGACAGTTACGGTAACCGAAGCGAACTACAGCGGCACCTTCACGGCGGCAAGCGCGAACACGTCCGTCGCCACGGTCTCACCCGCGAGCTCCAGCGCAACCTTCACGTTGACACCAATCGGCGGCGGCACGACCAGCGTAGCCATCGAGGATTCGTACGGGCAGACCGTGTCGGTCGCGGTTGGCGTCACGGCGTCGACTATCCAACCGCAAGGACATCGATGAGCAAGAGACCGGGAATCACAGCCATTGCTTTCTCACTGTGCCTCGCAGGCCTCGCTCTTTGCAGTTGTTCAGGAGGCAGCAGCGGCGGTGGGGCTTTAACGCCGGGCACGGTTTCCAAGCCGTCGGTTACGGCGCCGGCAGCGATCAGCTTGCTGATTCCGGCCGCGTCGCCTGGGTCGAGCGCGCGCGGCAAACGGCGGCTGTACGTCTCACCCTACACCAACGGTGTCGCGGTGTGGGCGTACGCGGTGGGGTCACCACAGCCGTCGACGCCGACGACGGTCGCAAACGTCTCCTCCGGCTCGAGTATCTGCACGACGAATAGCGACGGATCACGCACGTGCACTATCCCGATTAACCTCACGCCGGGCAACTACGAGATCACGCTTTCGGCGTACGACGCCGTTCCGTCAAACGGCGAGCCGCAAGGCAATCTGCTTTCCACCGGAACCGACAATGCGGTCCAGATCGTCGTCGATACCACCAATACGATTCCGCTGACGCTTGAAGGCGTTCCCGCAAAGCTCGCTTTGGGGCCGCAGCTCAATGCCGTCGCGACCGGTCAGTCGCAACAGTTGACGCTCTACGTCAACGCACTCGATGCGGACGGAAATGTCATTATCAGCCCCGGATCATTCAACGCGCCGATCAATCTGACGGTCAACGATACGGGCAACACCGTGACGCTTGGCACGACGCAGATCACCGCACCGTCGACCACGTCGCTAGCAGTAACATACACGGGCCAAGCGGACACCTACGCGACGATCGCGGCAAGCGCTACCGGCGCGCAAGGTGCGTCGATCCAATTCGCTCCCCTGAACGTCAGCCCGATGACGCTTTCGCTGGAAACGACGCAGCAGCAGACGGTGACGATCTCGGATTACAACATCAGCGGTGCGATGACCGCGGCGAGCTCGACCTGCGCGAGTGTCTCGCCCGCCTCCGCGACGCCGGCGCACGCAGGCGCAACCATCACGTTTACGGTGACCGGCACCTCGACGGGAAGCTGCAACATTCAATTCTCAGCCAACTCGGGAAATATCAGCTACACGTTACCGGTCAGCGAAACGGGAACGGATATCGTCGTCGGTGTCGGTTCACTCCCAACGGACGACTGGACGACGTTTGCGCACGATCAGCAGCGCACCGGACTCGAGCTCAATTCGACCGGCATTACGAAGGCTACGGTCTCGTCGCTCGCGCTTTCCTGGACGCAATCGATCGATGCACCCTGCGGTCAAAGCGGCGGCGTTGCGGCCGCGTACGCAAGCCCGCTGGTTGTTAGCGGCGTCGTGTACGTTGTTTCGATGTGCGGCAACGCGTACGCGCTCAATGGGCAGAATGGCGACATCATCTGGGGTCCGATCGATGTCGCTACGCAAACCGGTCAGGATTGCACCTATCCGACAACGGGCAGCGGTCCGGGCTGCGTGCGGGGCACGCCGGTCCTCGACGGAAACACGCTCATCATCCCCGTGTACGGGTTCCAGCTCGGTACCTGCGCCTACAATCCGAATACGAACGCAGTTGCGTGTACGCCAAGTAACGGCCAGGAACAAGGCGGCCAACTGGTCGCGCTTAATGCGACAACGGGTCAGGTCCTCTGGGCATCGAGTGCGCTGTCCGCCGGCGTATTTCGCGGCGAACCGTTGGTGCTCAACGGAACGGTTTATCAGGGAGTGGCCGGCGGCGACACGCAAGCAGGGTGTATCCAGGGCGGCTTACTCGCCTTCAACGAAAGCACCGGCGGGCAAGATGCGCAGATCTTCCACACGACGACCGTCGCGAATGATGGCGGCGCTTCATGGTCGGCAATGAGCACGGACGGAACGTACATCTACGCCGGCACGGGTAACACGTGCACCGGCGCGTATAGCCCACAAGAGACAGCCGCAGGCGTACAGGATTATGAGGATTCCGTTGTTGTGCTGAATCCCAATACGCTTGCGGTCGAATGGTCAGCGCCGGCACTGTCGTTTTTCCTCCGCGATAACGATGTCGGTGCGGGTGAGCTCCTATGGAAAAACAATCTCTACTTTTACGGTAAGAACGCAATATTATACGATTACAACACGCTGTCCCAGCAGCTCGTTTGGTCGGAACAACTTACCTCTCTCGACGGTTTCGGGGGTTATGGCGTTGCTACGACCGATGGCAACGCAATCGTGGTAACGGGCGGTTACACGTCAACATCCCCAAATTTGAGCCAGCTTCAGGCGTTCTCGCCGGCAACCGGCGCGCAACTCTGGTCGATGCAATCCCACGTAGACGCAATATACGGCTACGCGGCGATGGTGCCGGGTATCGCTTTCGTGCTGGTCGACGGCCATATTTACGGGCTTGACTCGTCGATCGGCACGGTTTTGTGGAAATCGTCGGTCTTTGCAAGCGGCTACTCGGCTCCGGTGGTCGTTCCCAGCGGCGTTTACGATATCGATTACGACGGGAACGTTTACGGGTATAAACTTCCTCAGTCATACACCGGCACCGGAAGCATGGAACGCGTGAGGTTCATCTCACATATCCGCCCGCTGCAGCACTTCAAACACCGAGGCAAGATTTGGTCCGGCACCTAAGTCTGCAGAGCGCGTGATCTTCGACCGTGCAGCGCAAATCATTCATCGCGTCCGTAACCGGGGCCGCAGCAAGTACGATTATGCCATACAACGCGAGGGCAACTGATTCGGCCGGCGCAGCATTTTCCGATTGGATCCTAAATTACCAGATCGCCCCGAGCGGCTTGTGCCGGTATTTCCGCTTTGGCGCGCACGCTGGTGAGGAGTCGCCGCTAGCGACCGCGTACGCGATCCTCTGGCTGCTCGGTACTCATCCCAGTGAAGCGCGACGTCTGGGTGAAGCGCTGCTCGAACTCCAACACGCCTCACTGGAGAACCGCTATGTTCATGGCGGCGTGCCCAGCATCGCCAATGCGCGGCTTGCGTTCTACTATTCCAGTGATGCGTTGATATGTACGAAGGCGATGGTAGCGTTGTGGCACGCGACGCACGACGATCGCTTCCTCGGCTCGGCGGGAAGATTCGCAGACTTCGTTCTGCGTATGACCAGCGGTCCGGAGTTCCTCCTGAGTAACGTGGGCTATCCCATGCAGTACGTCACACCGGACGGAGAATACCAAAACTCGCTCGTTACCAACGTCGGAATGCTCTTCTTCGATGCGTTGCGCGATTACGGTCAGGCTGCGGGCAACGGGCGAATTCTGCAGCTCTTCGACGTCGGTAAGGAATTCTTATTGTCGGAAGTCCAAGCGCCGAACGGCGCCTTCTACGATCATTACGATCCCGGTTATCCGCCGGTGCGCTACTCGCGCTCGCGCTGGCGCTGGTTCAAAAATGACGGCGACGGCAAGATCGGGATCTCCGACAATATGCTCATGTCAGCGCTGGGCGCGCAGTTGTTGGGCGATGGCTCACACGTGGCGCGGTTCCTGGATTGGGTTCGCCCGGTAGACGGGGCTTTTTATGCGTATGTTAACGTCGACAATCGCGAGCCCGCGTTTGTTTCCGGCGACCGGCCCTACTTCGATATCGTCTGCTCCGGGATGTACTCGGTGCTCCGAGCACGCGCCCAACGCAGCGCAGATCCCGCGGCCCTCGCGGCCCTTGCCGGAGCCGCTGCCGGCGACGGCGGCTACCGTTGGGGCAAGCTCGCAGGCGATGGCTGGGTTGATAGTAGCGCCGAGGCGCTCGTGACCGGCTACTGGGCTGCCTTGTGCCTGTGACCGGTGGATAACCCCAACCGGTAGCGCCTAGCAAGTTCATTCGGTAAGGTGTTTGTAAAGAGACTATTAACCATAGTCTCTTAGTTCGATATGTGCTGGTGGAGGGATTAACAGCATGTATCATTCAAGTTCGAAAACGCTTAACAGCCGGCTCGTATTAGGGTGCGGCCTTCTTGCTTTTGCTCTGACGCTCACCGCGTGCGGTGGCGGGGGCGGCGGTGGCGGAACGATCCCGTCAACCGGGACATCAGCCGGGGCCTCGACCGGGAGCGGCGCGCCACCGGCCGCCTCGAGCTCGTACAGCTCGAATATTGCGGGAGCAGCCGCCTGGCTGAACACGCAACAACTGCACGACGGCGCGATTCTCTACACCAGCTCGAAGATCGAGCCGTATTACGCAAATCTTGCGGCTACGGGGTTAACGAAAGTTCCGGGGCAACTACCGCATGTTCGTCAGTGGATGGCGTGGTTCGTCAATCACATCAATACGACAGACGTGTGGGGTCTCGGCGGCACGATCTACGATTACGGTTACAGCGGCGGCGTCGAAACGCCCTTGAACAGCGCCGACTCGGTCGACTCATACGACGCTACGTTCTTAACGCTGGCGCGCGTACTGTACGATACCGGCGATCCGACCTCGCAACAGTACGTGGCCTCGTTGAAACCGACGCTCGAGAATCTGGCCGCGACGATCGCCGCGATTCAGCAGAGTGACGGTCTCACCATCGCACTTCCCGGAACGAAGTTCGCGTATTTGATGGATAACGCGGAGGTCTATCGCGGCCTTTCCGATCTCTCATACCTCGAAACAAACGCGTTCGGCAATGGAACGAAGGCGTCGACGTACACGCAAGACGCGCAACTCGTCGCTACGGGAATAAGCTCGCTCTGGAACGCGTCGAACTCAACCTTCGCCTACGCGAAGTCCGAGCCGAACGGCGTGCTCAACCAATCGAGCTGGTCGAACTGGTATCCGGATGCGACCGCGCAGCTCTACCCGATCGTGGAAGGCGTGATCTCGCCGAGTTCGGCGCAGGCGCTTTCGTTGTGGAACGGTTTCAACTCGGCGTATCCGCAGTGGTCGACGCTGAACAACCCATCGGGATATCCGTGGGCTGTCGTGGCCGACACAGCGGTGCTGATGAACGACACGGGCGCCGTTACCACGTACATTTCAAACACCCAGACGCAGTACGCGGCCAAGAACTTCCCCTGGACCTGGTACTGCGCGGAGGGCGGTTGGTACATCCGCACGATGAACCAAATGCAGATCGGTACGAGCGCACTGCTCGCCGACAACTGACAGGTGTTTGACCAGACTTCCCGCGCTATCGGCACGGGCGACACTGGCACCATCCCTCCAAGACTGTGCCAGACGAAGACCGCCTTCGCCAGCGAGGGATGAAGGGAGGGCGCCCACGCGATGAACCACGTCGCGTGGCGCCCGACCCGTTCGCACGTGTCGCGCGCTTCTAACCAGGCGCAAGCTTGCACTAGGCCGTTAAGACTATTTCAAAGCAATGAACAGAATTGCTTAATACGGCTCGCCTGCGCCGATCGCCCATTGTTTGCCAAATAAAGATCGTGTAAATTGAAGCCGCGGTTATGCGCGTCCATTTCAGTTTGCATAAGGGCGGTCTTTTGCTAGTTTCGAAACACCCAATATTCATCGGCGCCCTCAGCGTAGGACTCGCCGCCTTGATCGTGTCTTGCGGCAGCTCGGGCGCCGTCACGCCGGCGCCGTTTGTCGCGCCGACGCCTATCGTGGCACCGAGCACGTCGCCGGCAACGGCAGCGCAACAAATCTCCGTTTCGCTTTCCGCGGCGAGCGCCGGCGCGACGCCCCAACCGGTGCCGCTGCCTGCCGTAGCGGGCTATACCCCGACGATGTCGCTTCCACTTCCGCAAACCGCGACGAGCGCGCAACTTACGACGGTGGTGTCGAGCGCTGCGTTTTCGTCCTCGCCGCCGCTCTCGCTCGCGCGGTTCATGCAGTCCGTCCGCAGGGCCGCGCTCCCGACCGACGCGGCAACGCTGCTCTACCTCCAAATCTACTCGAGCGCAACGATCGTTTTACCGGCGGCACCGGGCTTCACGATCGCCATTCCCTCGGCCGATGTCTTCCCGGGCGCGAACTACTATCTCGCGCTGTACGATCCGACGCGCCCGAGCCTCGGATGGCAATACGATTTCGAAGGACCCGGGGTCCTGAGCGGAACGACCGTCACCTTCCCGAGTAACCCGAGCCCGTTTACATTTGAGGGATCACTCTCATACTATTTCGCGTTGTACGTCATTCCGCAGAACAGCGCACAGCCGACGCCGGCACCTTCCATTGCGCCGACGAGCGTCCCAACGCAAAGTCCGCCTCCGGTGACGACCTCGTCCTCACCCGCGCCCACGCCCTCAACCTCGCCCGCGCCCACGCCCACCAACGCCAGCGGAACCGTGGTTATCAGTATTCCGATTGGCCGCACGGCCCTCGGGCCTCCGTCTTCGGCGCTTCGGACTGCCGCGTCTGCAAAGCCCGCATTCCTTGATGCCAACAGCAACGGTGGCATAACCGCCATTTTCGACGGCCAAACCATTGCAAATGATGTCGCGTTCGCCCCGAATGGTAACGTGACCCAAGGTGAAACGGGTCCTTCGGGTAGCGGTACGCTTCCGAATGGCGGGAGCTTTGCGTACACCACCGTCTATACGTTCACGAACAGTCAGGGAAGCGGCTCAGGCAATCAGCCCTATGCGGACATGACACTGACCTATACAACCGTCCCCGGTTCGCACACACTCGGTGTTGTCCAGACTGATGGACCGTGTGCCGATGGCGGCCCGTGCCTTCCGAACACCAACGGCTACGTTCTTAGCGAAGGTCAGCAGACGTTTAGCCTTCAGCCGGGAGCAAACACAACTCCAACGTCGCTCGTTCTGCGCGGCGTTCTGCAATCGGCATATCTCTGCGATGCTGCGTGCGACGGCGGTCCAGGCGTATATTCTAACGGTGCGTACGATATCACCGTATTTGTCGCGGATGAATCGGGTACTGCAGTTCCATACCAGGTCGATGCCAGCGGCAATCCGGTTCCGTTTGATAATGGGTCGTACCAAATCGTAGAAACCGATAGCAATAAAATCGTGACGATTACACAGCCAGCGTCTTCGTATAGCACGCCGGGTCAAGCCTTGCACAGTCTCTATGGTGAAGACATTACAATATCGTGTAATCAGGTCGGTACCACAACCGTTGCTGCCGAGTTGGTTCCGGGGGGACCGTCGTCGGGCTCAGTTGCCGGGTTCACATATACGGCGCAGAATTATCCGGCTGCGGGTAGCGTTCTTGGTTCGGTAGGTGCCGACCAATATTTCGGCAACACCTTGGCGGTGAACTGTACGTCTACCGGCGGTCTAACCGTACAGTGAACTAGGGCGCGTATGCCGCGCTCTTGTGAAAATATTTCACCAGGATCTCGCGCGCAATCGGTGCTGCGACGGTTGCACCGTAGCCGCCGCTGCGATCGACGAACACCGCCATCGCGAGTTTGGGATGATCCGACGGAGCCCACGCAATGAACCAGGTGGTGTTGGCGCCCGCACCGTTGCCGGTTTCCGCCGTCCCGGTCTTGCCTGAGAACGGTAAGGCCGCAATCTTCAAACCGTATGCCGTGCCGCCCGGATCGGTGACTTTCCCCATGCCCTCGCGCACGAGTGCGAGTGCTTCTTGCGTAGCCGGGATCTGGCGAATCGCTTCCGGTGCGAAGGTCTTGATGACCTGACCTTGCGGCGTGCGAATCTCACGCACGACCTGCGGGCGATAGAGCGTTCCGCCGTTGATCACCGCTGAGGCAATGTCGGCCATCTGCAGCGGCGTGGCTTGCATCGCACCTTGGCCGATGCCGAGCATGCACACTTCGCTGGGCTCCATCGGCACGCCGTAGACTTTCATCTCCCACGCGTTGGTCGGCCAGTTACCCGCATTCTCGCCGGGTAGATCGATGCCGGTCTTGCTGCCGACGCCGTAGAGGTGGGCCCACTTGGTGAGGCGGGTGTAGCCCAAACGCCACGCCATTTGGTAGAAGAATCCATCCGACGACGCAGCGAGCGCGGGCACGAAGGTCGTGTTGCCCAAACCGCCGGCGGCGATGTCGCGCGCAATGTAACCGCCGCAATTCCACTGACCGCTGTCATACACGACTTCCTTGGGTTTGACCAAGCCTTCGGTGAGCACGCCGCTGCCGGTAACCATTTTGAACGTCGACCCGGTCGGCGTTGCCGCGCCGATCGCATTATTGAACAGCGGATCGGTCGGATCGAGCAGATACTGTGAAACGCGTTTCCAATTGTCAGCGGCAAAATCGTTCGGATCGAATTCAGGATAGCTCGCCATCGCGAGCACGCCGCCGGTCCAAGGGTCGAGCACGACGACCGCACCGGCCAACTTGCGTCCATGCGACCACTTCTTGATGCCGTCGTCGAGCGCGCGTTGCACGATCTGCTCGAGCCGCCCGTCGACGTTGGTGATGACCGTGTCACCCGGAATCGACGCCTTGGCGGGAAGCTTGATGCTCGGGACCACGTGATCTTGCGCATCGACGACGACGCGCTGCCCGCCCGCCTCGCCGCGCAAATACTTGTCGTAGACATATTCGATGCCGTCTTTGCCGACGACGTCGTTGGGCGTGTAGCCTTCGTGCTTGCGCCGCTCGTACTCGCTCTCGGTGATTTGTCCGACGTAGCCGAAAATCGACGCTCCGGTTGCGCCGAGAGGATAGCCGCGAATCGGCTGCACCTCCAGATCGACCCCTTGTAGATCACCGAGCAGCTCGGAGAGTCGCGCCACCTTGGCGACCGGCAGATCGCTCGCGAGTACGACCGGTCCGTACGGCTCGTAGGTTTGCACCTGGGCAAAGTTTTCGTAGTTGACGCCGCGATGGTGGTAGAGTCGGTAGCGCAGCTTGCTCACGTCGATGCCGAGTGTGTGCGAGAGCGTTGCAAGCACGCTGTCGATGTCGCTGATCTCGGACGGAATCAACCCGACGACGAACGACGGGCGGCTGCGCACGAGCACGTGACCGTCACGGTCGTAGATCATGCCGCGCGGTGCCGCGACTTCGATCAGCCGGACCTGATTCTCGAGTGCTGCGGCGCGATAGCGCTGGCCCTGCACGAGCTGTACGTGCACCAACTGCACGATCAGCGCAATCACGGCGATCCCGATGATGGCAATGAAGCCGGCAATGCGCCAGGGTGAACGTTCCCATGAAATGCGCGGCGCGCGCCGCCGATCGATGATCATGCGTAACGGTTGTCGAAGCGCCGGTTGATCAAAATGATCATCGTCATCACGAGCCCGTTGAGAATCGCTTCAAACAGCGCCTCGTGAAAATGCATCATCGCAACGCCGCCGGGATAGCCTTCAAAGCTCATGACGACCCAGAAGATCAACCGCACCACGAGCGTTGCAACGAACGTGATCGTCGCGACCAGCGGGATTGAGTCGGCAAAGAACCCGCGCGAGATCGTGCTGCTGAAGACCGCGACAGCGGTCATCGCAATCGTCCAGGCACCGCCGGTCGTACCGAAGGCG
>PMUE01000158.1 GCA_003167055.1 Vulcanimicrobiota bacterium
CGCACCGGTGGCGGCCTCGCGGCGTCGCTGGATCAGCGCGACCGCGGCGGCCGCGTTTGCGCTGGTCGCGGAGGTCTTCGTCAGTTTGGGCGCGGTGCATCGCAGCAACGCCGCCGGACTTTCGGTCGAGGGGGCGCGGGTCTACGAAATTGGACGCTACTACTGGAATCTGCGCACGCGGGTGGGCGTAGAGCGCAGCCTCGACTACTTCGGCCAAGTGATCCGGACCGATCCGCGCGACGCGCGCGGCTATGCGGCGTTGGCCGATGCCAACGCGATCATGGGCGATTACCGCTACGGCAGCGCCACGCCGCACGTGTACTTTTCGCGCGCGCGCAGCTACGCGCAACTGGCCCTGACCCTCGATCCCAACTCCTCCGAAGCGCATGCGGCGCTTGGCCTGATCGACATCGACGGAAAGAATCTCAACGACGCGGTCGGCGAATTACAGCGCGCGATCTCGCTCGATCCCGCCAACGGACCGGCGCACGAGTGGTACGGCGTGGCGCTAATTCGCCGGGGTAATTTACGCGCGGCATTTGCGCAGCTGCAGGTCGCGGGCGAACTCGATCCGCTCTCGGTCTCGACCAGTGCGTGGCTCGGGAGCACCGCGTATCTCGACCGGCATTTCAATGAAGCGATTGCGTATTCGCGGCAAGCGTTGGACCTTTCGCCGCAGCGCACCGACGTGTTACCCACGATCGGCGAGGCGTATGAGGCAGAAGGCAACTTCAGCCGCGCGATCGATGCCTACAATCACTACGCTGCGTCGTGCAGCTACTGTCGTGCCGAAGCATCGGCGCTGCTCGCGCACGTGTATGCCAATCAGCATCGCGTCGGTGAAGCCCGCGCGCAACTCGCCTATGCGATGATGCACGAACGCGACGTCGTGCCGACCGATCTGGCTGCGGCTGCCGCGGCGGTCGGCGATCGCACGATCGCGCTCGAGTTGCTGCGCCGGATGCGTGGACAGATGGAGTGGCTCTCGGTCGAAAACGACACGCGATTCGATGTGCTTCGGGCCGACGCAGGGTTCCGCGAGCTGACGCAGGCCGGCTAAGCCACCGCGTGGCGGGATTGTTTGACGCGCTCTCGGCGCGTCCGGCACTGGCGCGTTCGCTCGCCGCCCACGTGCGCGAGCTTGACGCCGGCACGTTGCCGCCGCGCACGCGCGAGTTGATCGCGTTGATGGTGGCCTGGCTCAATGCTTGCGAATATTGTACCTGCGTGCACAAAGAGGTCGCGAGCGGTTTGGGCGTCGACGAAGCTACGCTCGCGACGCTGGGCGACTTCGCCCGCAGTCCACTCTTCTCCGACCCTGAGCGGGCTGCGCTTGCGGCCACGGTTGCGCTCACGCGCGAGCCGCGCGCGCTGCCGCCGCCACTTTGGGAAGCGCTACGCGCGAACTACGATGAAGCCGGCTGCGTCGAAGTCATCGCGGCGATCGGCCTCAACAACTATCTCAGCCGGGTGATCAACGCGCTCCCACCCTTGTCATCCCGAGCGTAGCGAAGCGGAGTCGAGGGAAGCCCGCGCCATAATCCGTTCCCCGCGGATCAGCCGCGTACCGCTCCAGCGATCGTGCAGCATGATGCGCCGTGAAAACGGTGCCCAGACGAGGATGAGCGGCCAGAGGAACGCGACGATTACGTAGCGCCAAAAGGACCGCACGAGGCCGGGCGGTTGAAAGTCGATCGTCACCACCCGCAGCCCGGTGATCATCATGCCGAAGCTTTGGCCCGCGATGCCGACGAGCAGCCAGAGATAGATCGCGGTAGGTAGCACGGTTGACATCGACGTGTACCGTCCGAACATCGTGAGAAGCTCGCCCAAAACCTTGGAATGCGTGATGTTGTGAAAATCTTCGTCGGTGAGGAAATAGACCGCGGGTGAGTGCCCGCTCGCGCCGGCAAAGACGCCTACGCACGCAAGGACCAGGACCGTGTCGATTGCGATGGACCAGCTGCGACGAAAGATGCCCGCGCAGTCGGCGCGTGTCACGCGAACGCTGGTGGTGGTCGCGAGCACCGGCGGTTCCTCGGGAATGTCGCGTGCGAGCCACGCTTGTGCAGTCGTGAATTGCGGCGTCCCTTCGAACGCACGCAGGTCGGCGATGCGTCGCGTCGCGTACGGTTCGCCGCCGAGCCACTCGCCGAGACGCAGGACGCCGTCGCTTGCGATCTCGCGTCCCTGTTCGGCGAATTGTTCGGTGCTGATGTGGCGGCCGAAACTGTGAAATGACGCGATCACGATCGAGCGCGTTGCGGCGTCGAGCGAACCGCAGATGAGCAGACCAACTTTATCGCAGGTGTGGCTGCAGGTACGTAACCATCCGCCGAAGATCAGCGAGACGATTGGATTCTCGTTGCCGTTCACGCTGAGCAGCGAGAGAAAGCGGGTATGTCCGGCAGCAATGTGTCCAAGTTCACGACCCACCGCAAAGGCTAACTCGTCGTCTTCGAAGTGCTCGATCCAGTGCGTCGAGAGCACCAGCGAATAGGGTTCGCCGAATCCAAGCGCCGCGACCGGAACATAGTTGTCTTCACGCACGAAGATCAGCGGCATCGCGATGTCGAGCCGCGCGCACGCGCTCTTGACGATCGCGAAGACCCGCGGGTACTGCGTCTCATGAATCATCACCGAGGAGCCGATCAGCCGCCCGCGCGCGAGCGTGACATACAGCATCGCGATCACGATAAAGAGCGCAACTTCGGATACGCCGACCGTCTGGTGCACCACTAGCCCAATCAGCGCAGCGATCGGGAACGCAAAGAGCAGGGTGAGGATGAAGGCTAGGCGCTCTCGCGGGTCTCGTATCGAGTCCGGGCCGGTGAAGAGTGGGCTTGCCATGCGGTGGCAAGTTTGATGCCGTTGCCGCCGTTCCGCTTTACTTCGTACATTTCGCGATCGGCAGCGGAGAGCAGCGCCGGCGGCGTGGTGCCGGCACCGGGGTAGGTCGCGACCCCAATGCTCGCGCGGACCCGAATTGGTCGATCGTCGATACGCAGCGGCTCGTCGAGGCTGCGCAGAATCTTGCGTGCGGCGTCGGCCGCCGCTTCATTGGTGAAAAGATCATCGATCAACACTACGAACTCGTCGCCACCCATGCGCGCCACGGTATCCGACGAGCGCACATGCCGCGTGAGGCGATCGGCGACGGCAACTAACACGCGATCGCCGTAAGCGTGTCCGTACTGATCGTTGATCGCTTTGAAGTCGTCGAGATCGATGAAGAAAATCGCGCAGCGCCGGCCATTGCGCTCGCAGCGGCCAAACGCTGCGTGCAAGCGTTCCTCGAGTGCGCAGCGGTTGGGCAGGCGGGTGAGCGGATCGTGAAGGGCAAGCTCCGAGAGCTCGGCTTCGCGTTCCTTGAGGTCGGTGATGTCGAGCAAGCTGCCAACACGCGCAATGGCGTTGCCGGCCGCGTCGAACATCGTGCGCACGCGCTCGCGCACCGCGCGTACGCGGCCGCCTTGACATAAAATGCGATGGTCGCACAGATAGCTGGACTCATTCGCAGCATCGGCCAACGTCTGGGAGATGTGTTCGCGATCGGCCGGATGATCGAAACTGCGCAGCGACAGCTGCGTCGTTTCGTACGGTAGTCCTAAGAGGTTCGCGAGGCCTTCGGAGATCGTCACGCCGCCTGTGCGCAAATCTTCGTGCCATGTGCCCAGCCCCGCGGCGCGTTCCGCGTGCGGGTAGGCATTGGCGAGCGAACTGCCGGCCAGCGCGATCTCGACTGCCCGCCCGGTGACGCCGGCGACGGCGCCATTGACGTCGAGCAGGGGCTCGACTTCGAAGGCGAGGTGCATACCGCGAACGCGAGCTTCAAAGGCGAGGGTCTCGCCCGCCAGCGCCCACTGGTGGGCCAGGATCGGGAAGGGATCTTGTCCGTCCCAGAGATCGCTCACGTGGACGGATCCGGCCTGCTCACCGATCTCTGCGAAGCCGCGCAGCCGAGCCGTAAGCGACGTGACTTGCAGTGACGTGTCGGTGTTCCAGATCAGCGCCTGGTTGCGCATGCCGTGTTCCTCTCCGTGAGCGTCCCTGGGTGACCCCATGCTAGTCCCTGGCAGCCTCGTTCATCATCCGTGGAAACCCCTAACCTCCAAATATCCGTAGGTATACGGGGCCTCTTTGGCACCCGTGCTTTGGCTCGACACCCGGGGTTCACTCAGACGCTCGCGTCTCGCACAAGTAAGGTCAGGGTGCTCGCCGCTCGCGTAAGCCGTTCGCCCGGGCGTCGAGCCGCGCTCCGGTGCCAAAAATTCTTTTAAAAGGGTATTGACGGTGGCGACCTACTGTTCTATTATACTAGTGTACTAGTACGACAGCACAGTAGTACTGGGCGCAACAGGAGAAGAGGAACATGACACGCTTCATCAATCACCCCGAAGACCTTCGCGAATCACGCGTCTGCCAACCGCAGCGCATGTCGACCCCCCTATTCCAAGGCTGGGGCCCGAAGCTCTAACCCGCGATGCCGGTCGTTTTAACGGTTGACCCCCGCAGCGGGGTGCCCATCTACCTCCAGGTGATCGAACAGGTCAAACGGTCGGTAGCCTTGGGCGTTCTCGCTTCCGGTGAGCAGCTACCGACGGTCAAGCAGCTCGCGCTCGACTTGACGATCAATCCCAACACCGTTGCGAAAGCCTACCGCGAACTCGAGCGGGACGGCGTGATCGAGACGGCACCGGGACGCGGATCGTTCGTGCGCAGCAATGGCTCGATCGAAACGACCAAAACTGCGGCCACCGACGTGGCGCGCGACGCCATCGACGCCGCCGTCCGTGAAGCCAAGTCGATCGGCTTGCACGCCGAGGATATCCGTACACTCGCAAGCGCCGCCATCGACCGGTGGTTCCGGGAGGACGCATGAGCACGATTAGTATCAAGAATTTGCGCAAGACTTACGGCCCGTATGTGGCNNCGGCGCCGGCAAGACGACGACCTTTAAATGTATGCTGGATCTTGCGCGCGCAACGTCGGGCAGCGTGCTCTACGACGGCCTGCCGTTGGTGCCGGAGACCCTCGAACGGATCGCCTACGTACCCGAGCGCAGCGTGCTCTACGATTGGATGACGGTCGCCGAGCATATCGAAATGCAGCGCCGCGCCTACCGGAAGTTTAACCTCAAGCGCGCACACGAATTGCTCGCGCAATTCGGCATCGACCTTCGCAAAAAGGCGCGCGCGCTCTCGAAGGGGATGCGTACCGCCACGATGGTCGCGCTCGCGATCGCTCGTGAAACCGACATCTTAATTCTCGACGAGCCGACCAGCGGTTTGGATCCGATCAATCAGCGCCACGTGCTCAATCTGATCATCAATGAATCGGCGCGCGGCGCGACCGTGATCTTCTCGTCGCACCAGATCGGACAGGTCGAACGTGCCGCCGAGCGGATCGCCGTGATCGATCGCGGCCGGCTTGCGCTCGAGGGCGACGTCGACGATCTCAAAGCCGATCGCAAGATCGTCGAGGCCATTCTTCCGAGCGAGAATTTCGCGCTCAACGGGATCGCCGGCGATCCGCACATCTCGCGCTTGGATCGCAACGGCCGCGTCGTGCGCGCGCTGACGTCGTCCGACGCCGCCGAGGTGCTCGCGAGGTTCGAAGCCTTGGGCGCATCCGGCTTACGCATCGTCGATCTCAATCTCGAAGACATCTTCTTGTACGCGGTTTCGCCCAGCGACGCGACCGCCGACGTGGTGGAGGGACAGTAACTCATGAATTACGTCGAATGGCTGCGCGTTCGCAACGCGCTCCGTGTCACGGCGATTTGTCTCGGCGTCTCGATCGTGATTTGCTTTATCGTGAGAATTGCCATCGCCGCGCAGTTTGGCGGCGATCACAGCAGCATTGTGAATCGCCTGGGTGGCGAGAAGGACACGGTGACCACGCACTCGGTGGTCGACGGATACAATCGCACCACCCTGACCAATGCGCGCGAACATACGACGGTCGTCATCGAAGACCAAGCCGATGGTTCGAAGATCGTGCAAATAACCGAGCCGGGCCATTCGGGCTCCGGGCATCCAGAACACGTTGGTCTCGGCCCCATGAGCGTGTCGACGAGCACAAGTGGCGGCGTAGAGAAGACAACGATCGAGACCAATCGTCCGGTCCCGTTCGCCATCTACCTCGGGATCGCCGCGGTCATCGCGCTGATCATTGCGACCGTGTTGGGCGCGCCGTTTGCTCGCGAGAACGACGGGCACCTCGAGTTTGCATTCCTTAAACCGGTCTCGCGGACGAATAACGCGCTCGGCGCGATCGGCGCGGATTGCGTCGGGATCCTCGCGTCGGGAGTGATGGCAATCGTCGCGTTTGCAATCATGCAGGCGATCTTTGAAATACCGCACTTCGATTTCAGCGGCATCAACACGACCGTCATTCCGGTGGCAATCGCGCTGCCGCTCTCGTGGTACGCCCTCCTCAACGCATCGACGGCCTCGCTCAAGCGCGGCGCCGGCGCGGTCATCGGGCTGGCGTGGCCGGCCGCGCTCGTGAGCCAAACGTTGGCCCATTTTAATCTCGGCAGCTCGATGGTCGGCCAGACCTTTCATGCGATCTTTTGGGGCATCTCGCGGATCTTTCCGCTCACCTATGTTCAGTTCGAAGGCAATGACCACGACCTGAACACGCTTGGCCCGAAGTTGATGGTGACAGCGGCGATCCTTACCGGACTCTTTCTCGTCTACGGTGCGCTTGCCGTCGTGCAGTGGCGCCGGGTGGAGGCGTAATCATGGAGATCTTTGGTACGAATTTCTCGATCACGCTAGGATCGTGGCAGCTGCGCTTCGGCTTCTCGGTCGACGACGTCGACGCCGCGCCGCAGGCGAAAGAACCGCCGCCGCACCGCGTGCGCATCATCTCGGATGATACCTACTCGCGCCGCGAGGCTTAAACGACGAAGCCGTCGGAAAACGCCGGCTTGTAGAACGTGAAGCCGTCGGCGGTGAGCGTAAAGAGGTACACGTTGGGAAATGTTGCGTCGCCGGCGTAGTTGAATGAGTAGTTCCCAACCATGACCGAGTAGGTGCCGCCCTGCTGCAGTTGTTCGAGGACTTGAAAGCGATTGGCGGCGTTCGCGCGCTGCTGCGCTAAGATGATAAGCTGCGCGGCCGCATAGCCGTACGCCGAGAACGCGGTCACCGCGCCGACCGCGCCGCGAAAGTCGGGCAGATACGTCACGATTGAGGGCACCTTGTCGAGCGGCGGAAGCGCCGACGCGACGATGGCGCCGTTCAGCGCCTTGCCGAATGTTTTCGGCACGTCTTCGCTGTAGAAGCTGTCGGCGAAACCGAGATCGCCGGTGTAACCGGCCGCGCGCAGCGCTACCGCGATCGGCCCGAGTTTGTCGGGACGCCCGGCAAAGAAGATGTAGGCGGGGGCGTGCCGCCCGATGATCGCGGTCGAGTCGGCTACATCGGCGTTCGGTTCGAGCGTGAGTAGTTCGGCATTGTGTTTGTTCGCCTTGGCCTGGGCAACGAAGGCGCGAGCGACCTCAAGACCGTAGTCGCCGTCGACGATGACGCCGAGGACGTTCGAGGTCGAGCGCCCGCGTAGCACGGCACTCGCGAAGAGCCGCCCCTCCGTCGAATCGCTCGCCGGCAGACGATAGACGTTGTGATAGCCCTGCTGGGTGAGTTTGTCGGCGGTAACGCACGGCACAACGAGTGCGAAACCCGAATTGGCGTACTGCGAGAGCGCGGTCATGGTAACGTCGAGCGTTAGATTACCGATCATCCCGATGACCGTGGGATCGGCAGCGGCGACCAGCACATTGGAGGTTGCGATCGCGCCCGAGTTCTGATCATCGAAGTAGCGGATGCCGTATGCCTTGGTGAGCGAGGCGTTGTACTTGTTGGTCTCGTTGATTGCGGCGGTCACGCCGTTGACGACGTCGCGGCCGTAGTTTCCATAGGGTCCCGAGAGAGGAACGTTCACGCCCAGTGTGACTTGTTGCAAGATCGGCTGCTGCAGCGGCGTGACCGGCGTAATGGTCGTCGTCGCGAGGAGTCCCCCGAGAAATGTTGCGCGATCCATCAATGAACGAGATAGCCTCCGAGCGTAGCGGCCAAAAAGACCACCGAGAACGCCATGTTCCCGGTAAAGATACGTTCGTTCATCACGAAAACGTTCTCGGAGACGCCATAGAGCCGATTTTCGTACACCGTCAAAACGATTGCGGCGGCTACCCCGGTGTAGTAAAGCCAGCCTGCACCCCCGAGCACCCCGGCGAGCGCCAGCATGGCGGCCATCACCGCATGGAGCGCGATTGGAACCCAGCGGCCGGCGCGCTCGCCGAAACGAGCCGGAACGGAATTGATGTGCTGCTCGCGGTCGGTCGGCAGGTCCATTAGCGCGTAGGCGATGTCGAACCCGGCAACCCAAAGCGTTACTGCGCCAAACAGCAAGAACGCGCTCGCGCTCACCGTGCCCGTCACGCCGATATAGGCGCCGAGCGGCGCCAGACCGTCGACTGCACCGAGCACGAAGTGCACGAGCCAGGTGAAGCGTTTGCACAGCGGATAGAGCAGCACGCCGGCCGCCGCAATCGGCAGCAATTTCACGCAGAGTGGGTTCAGCTCCCAGGCCGAGATCAACAACAGTACGAGACCCAAAACGATCGCCCAAATCATAGCGCTGGGCGCAAGCGCGCCGGTAGCCAGCGCGCGCCGCGCGGTGCGCGGATTGCGCGCATCGATCTCGCGATCGAAGTAACGGTTCGCCGCCATTGCTGCGGTGCGTGCGCCGAGCACGGCGAGCGTGATCCACAGCAATGCCCACCAGTTCGGAAGTCCGCGCGCGCCAAGGATCGCGCCGACGTATGCAAACGGCAACGCAAAAAGGGTGTGCTCGATGCGGAGCTCGCGCAAGAACAGTTTAATCACCCTTGTCACCCTGAGTCTCTCGAAGGGTTCTCCGAAACGCTTGCGGACCTTGGCCGGACCACGTATCCGGAGCGAGCGACTTCGCGATCGTATCGAGACCGTAGTCGCGCCAGCGTTTGCTGACGCGCTCCTTGGTCGCTTTGTCCATCACGATGTCGGGCGGCCATTCGCGCGTGTAGCCTTCGGCGGCGGTCTTGCGGGTTGCGTCGATGCCGACCTTCGTGCCGTAGGCGATCGTGTACGAAGCGTGATCCAGATCGTCGACCGGACCCGGCATCATCACCACGTCGCGGTCGGGCGCGAGATTGTTGAGCGCAAACCACGCGACGCTGCGCACATCTTGCACGTCGATGTCCGCATCGACCACGAGCAGCACGCGCGTGAGCATCATCATGTGTCCGAGTCCCCACAGCGCGTTCATGACTTTCTTTGCGTGCCCCGGATATTGTTTACGAATCGAGACGATCGCCAGATTATGAAAGCCGCCCTCGACCGGCAGATTCATGTCCACGACTTCCGGCAACACCATCTGCAGCAGCGGCAGAAAGATGCGTTCCGTCGCCTTGCCCAGCCACGCATCCTCCATCGGCGGCTTCCCGACGACCGTCGCCGGATAGATCGGATTGCGCCGATGGGTGACGCAGCTCACATGAAACGTCGGATACAAATCCGCCAAGCTGTACACGCCGGTGTGATCGCCGAAGGGCCCCTCGGTCCGCAGCTCCGTATTGTCGACGTAACCTTCGAGAACGAACTCCGCGCCCGCCGGGACTTTCACGTCGATCGTGCGCGCTTTGACCAGCTCGACCGGCTTGCCGCGCAGCAAGCCCGCGAACGCGAACTCGTCGAGTACCGGCGGCAACGGCGCGGTCGCGGCGTAGGTCAGCACGGGATCGCTGCCGATCGCGACGGCAACCGGAATTTTCTCGCCCCACGCGTCGGCATGAGCGCGCCCTTGCTTGTGGCGCTGCCAGTGCATCCCGGTCTCGCGTTCATTGTACACTTGCATGCGATACATGCCGACATTTGGCCGGCCGGTGCGCGGATCGTTTGTAATGACAAGCGGCAGCGTGATGAACGGGCCGCCGTCGAGCGGCCACGTCGTGAGCACCGGCAATTTGCGCAAGTCGGGATCGCGGACCACGACCTCTTGGCATGCGGCATCGCGCACGGTCTTGGGAATTGCATTCGCCAGCGGTGCGAAGCGTTTGAGGGCGTCGAATTTCTCGCCCCACGACGACCCCGGCGGAGAAATATCGATCAATGCTCGCAACCGCGCGGCAACCTGATCCAACGCCGCGGCATCAAATGCCATCGCCATCCGCCGCTGCGAGCCGAACTGGTTGGTGAGGACCGGAAATGTCGAACCCTTGACGCTTTCAAAGAACAGCGCCGGACCGCCGGCTTTCACGACGCGGTCGGTAATCTCCGCGATCTCGAGATGGGGATCAACCGTTGCGGAGACCGTGTGGACTTCGCCGGCGCGCTGCAACGCGTCGAGGAAGGCTCTGAGGGAGTCGAAGGGCATGGGGCCGGTCTTTCTCGGCGGTTCAAGCCCCCTCCCCGTCGAAAACCGCGCGGCATGGAACCCCTCGATTTGACGCGGCAGCCGCCGCGCTCGTGCTTTGAGGAACTCGACGGATTGATGCTGATGCCGCGCACCATCGATAAACTGCGCGGGTTCTTACCCGGCGGTAATCCCGCCGAGTACTTCATCAACGGCAAGACGCCGGGTCTTTCGCAGTACCTGCTCGATCGTCTGGGAATCGCCTTGGAGGATTTGCAAGAACTCGTTGCTCGTGCCGCCGATGAAGAAGAGATCGCGGAGTGGCTGCGCGCGCGCACCAATGTCTCGCAATATCCCGCCATCAATGCGACGCTGCAACGGATCAAGCCAAAGCACGCGCACGATCCGCAGTACTTCGCGAATCTCTATGCGCACACGCTCGCATTGCATCCGGAGCTCGAGCACATCGTCGACATCATCGATGCCGACGACCGCCGCGTTTTCGGAACGGTGTCGTAGCCGATGTTGGCGCTCTTGCTCGCGGCAGCGATCCAACTCTCGCCGGCGAGTTTTCCAAGCCGGGACGCCGGCGTGACGTTGACCGGCACGTTATACGAGCCGGCGGGATTGACCGCTCCCGTTCCGGGGGTGGTCATCATGCATGCCTGCGATGGACTCNNGGATATTACCGATTGGGGGAATTGGTTTGCGCAGAACGGCTACGTGGCGCTGGCGCCCGACAGTTTCGGGCCGCGCCACATTGGACGCGTGTGTGGCACGCCCGCTGTGCCCGTACGAGTGCGTGCATTGGATGCGTATGGTGCTCTCGCATACTTGCGAACCTTGCCGAACGTCGATCCCGCGCATATTGGTATCGTCGGCTTCTCACACGGCGGCGGGGCCGTACTCTGGACGGAGAATGCGCAGGTCGCAAGCGACGCGGGCTTTGCGCAGAATGGCTTTGCCGCGTCCATCGCTTTCTATCCGTCCGCCTGCGATCAATCGCCCGCAAAGACGCTGCTGGATCCACTGCTGATTCTCATCGGCGCGGATGACGATTGGACCGACGCAGCAACCTGCGAACGCTTTATCAACAGCGCAGATCCCACGGCCACCGTCGGCACGTTCCACGCGTATCCCGGCACGTATCATAAGTTCGATGACCCGACGGCGAACAAGTATGCGCACGTGAACGGTCACATCTACACGTTGCGCTATAATCCCCAGGCCGCGGCCGACGCACACGATCGCGTGCTGGCCTTTTTCAAACAGTACTTATAAACCCCATTCACATGCCGCGCGCCGTGACGTTAGTTGTCGGCAAGCAGAGCGCCGGCGCCGATCTGCATTTGGTTCATCG
>PMUE01000361.1 GCA_003167055.1 Vulcanimicrobiota bacterium
GTCGGCATGGCGACCAACATTCCGCCGCACAACCTCAACGAAATTGCCGACGCGATTGCGCTCTTGGTCGATGACCCCAACGCGAGTGACGACGACCTCGCCGCGATCGTCAAAGGCCCGGACTTTCCCACCGGCGGTACGATTCTCGGACACGAAGCCATTCGCGAAGCCTATCGCACCGGGCGCGGTTCGATCACGATGCGCGGCAAGGCCGAGATCATCGAGGAGAAGGGCCGGCACAAGATCGTGATTACGGAGATTCCGTATCAGGTCTACAAGAGCCGCATCGTGGAGGCAATCGCCGAAGCACACACGGAAAAGCGTATTCAGGGCATCGCGCGCCTCGACGATCTTTCGAATCGCAAGGGGATGAAAGTCATCGTCGAGCTGCAGAAGAGCGCGACGCCGAAAGTCGTCCTCAATCAGCTCTTCAAGCACACGCCGCTGCAGTCGAGCTTCGGCTTTAACATGCTGGCGCTCGTGCCGGTAGGCGAACGGCGCGCCGACGGATCGGTCGCACTCGAGCCGCAGGTGCTCAATCTCAAGCAGCTGCTCGAGCATTTCATCACGCACCGCAAAGACGTCATCACCCGGCGCACGCGCTACGATTTGCGCAAAGCCGAGGAGCGCGCGCACCTGCTCGAAGGCTACCGCATCGCGCTCGACAACATCGATAAGGTCATCGAGATCGTCCGCGGCAGCCAGACGACCGACGAAGCGAAGACGAAGCTCTCGGCGCAGTTCGGTCTCTCCGAGATTCAGGCACAAGCGATCGTCGATATGCGTCTGCGCGCCCTCGTTGGCCTCGAACGCCAGAAGATCGAAGACGAGTACACCGAGCTGATCAAGACCATTGCCGAGCTGCAGGACATTCTGCGCAGCGAGCGTCGCATCGCGCAGATCGTCAAGAGCGAAACGCTTGAGATCAAGAAGAAGTACGGCGACGAGCGGCGTACCGACGTGCAGCCCGCCGAAGACGAGATCTCGATGGAGCAACTCATCCCCAATGTCGACGTTGTCGTCACCTACACGGTCGGCGGCTACATCAAGCGCGTTGGGATCGACACGTTCCGCACCCAGAACCGCGGCGGACGCGGGGTCACCGGCATCGCGAACCTCAAGCGCGAGGACGTGGTGCGCAACTTCTTCGTGACCAAGACGCACGATCACGTGCTCTTCTTCACCAATAAGGGCCGCGTCTATCGTTTGCGCGGCTACGAGATCCCGGATACCACGCGCACCGCGCGCGGCACTGCGCTGGTCAATTTGCTCACGCTGCCGCCGGGCGAAGAGGTCACCGCCGTCTTCCCGATCCACGAGTTCGCGGAAGGCCGGTACATGGTGATGGTGACGCACAAGGGCGTGATCAAGAAGACGCCGCTCTCCGAATTCGCGAACGTGCGCCGCAACGGCCTCAACGCGATCAATCTCGACGATGGCGACGAGCTGCTGTCGGTCGATCTCTCGGATGGTACACGCGACATCATTCTCGCCTCGTCGGCGGGTATGGCGGTGCATTTCAACGAGAAGGACGTGCGGCCGATGGGCCGCAACGCGCGCGGTGTCAAGGCGATGACGCTCGACGAAGGCGACACGATTGTCGCAATGGACGTCATCGAAGACGAGCGCAAAGAAGTCTTGCTCGTGACGTCACAGGCGTTCGGTAAACGTACGCCGATCGAGGATTACCGGCACACCTCACGCGGCGGCAAGGGCGTCAAGGCCTTTGCGCGCGAGCGCGAGGACATCGGCCAAGTCCTCGATCAGATCATGGTCGCACCCGACGATCAGATTTTGATGATCACCAGCGGTAATCAGGTCATTCGTCTCAACGTCAAGGAGATCCGCAAGGCCGGACGTTCCACCAAGGGCGTGCGCTTGCAGCGTTTGGGCGATGGCGACGAAGTGATCGCGATCACGAACCTCGGCAAACAGGCCGAGCAAGTGACGGACATCGTCGGCGAGGCTACCGAAATCGAGTAACCGGTCAGCGCGCTCGCGGGATAACCGCGAGCGTGCTCGAGGTTTTCGCGGCGAGCACGCGCTCGTCGCCGCGTTCCACCGTGACCTCGGCTTCAACGAAGATCAGCGATTTGCCGGCGCGCAGCACGGTCGCGCGCGCATGCAGTACATCTCCCGCGGCAGGGCGCAGAAACGATGTCTTGTTCTCGACGGTGATGACGTCTTGGTCGTTGCGTACGACCGAGGTCGCGGCACCGCCGCAGGTGTGATCGGCGATCGTCATGACGACGCCGGCGTGCGCGAAGCCGTGCTGCTGCCGGTGTCCGGGCAGCACGCGCTGGCTGGTTTCGCACCAGCCGTCACCGTAATCCACGAGCTCGATCGCCATCGTGCGGACGAATGCGGCTCGTTCGAATACGTCTGGGACCAAGCCGGTTTTCTCGGTTGCCATGGGCCGGGTGATTCGGGGCGGCGCGCCGCAACCTTGGAGCGCGGGCCAAGGGTTGATATCCCCGGAGGCAAGAATCTACAACTTATGAGCGCTTTAGCAGACGTCGGTCAGACGAATTTCCAAGACGAGGTCCTCGGCAGCAAGCAGCCGGTGCTCGTCGACTTTTGGGCCCCGTGGTGCGGCCCGTGCAAGATGCTTTCGCCGGTCGTCGAGAAGGTCGCGGCAGCCAATGGCGGCAAGGCGAAATTCGTCAAGCTGAACACCGACGATAACCCGAGCATCGCCGGCCAATACCAAGTCTCCGGCATTCCGTGCCTGATCCTGTTCAAGGACGGCCAGCCGGTCGACCGGATCGTCGGATACGTTCCGGAAAACGTGATATCGGGAATGCTCGCGAAGCACGTCGCCTAAGAAGCGTTCGTGAGCAGCCGCCGCGCCGTTCCGGCGATGAACCGGTTGCTCGAAGATCCGTCCGTCGCGCCCTACGAGTCACTCGTGGGGCGCGATGCATTACGCGAGTTGATCGGGATTGAACTCGACCGTGTGCGCGCGGCGGAGGCCGTGCCCCCGTTCGAAGTGATCGTGCAGCGGTTGGTGACGCGTGCTCAGGCGCATGCAGCAACCGGCTTGCGCGGGGTCATCAACGCGACCGGCACCCTCTTGCACACCAATCTCGGACGCGCGCCGATTGCGCCGGCCGCCTTTGACGACGCTCGTGCGGTCGCACAAGGTTATTCGAATCTCGAGTACGATCTCAACGCCGGCGAGCGCGGCTCGCGCTACGCGGTCATCGGGGCGGCGCTGCGCGCTATTACCGGCGCAGAAGACGCGCTCGTCATCAACAACTGCGCCGCTGCCGTCCTCCTGGTGCTCGATACGTTTGCGAAGGGCCGTGAGGTTATCGTGGCTCGCAATCAGCTCGTGGAGATCGGCGGCGGATTTCGCCTGCCCGAAGTGCTCGAACGCAGCGGCGCCAAGCTGGTGGAGGTTGGAACGACCAACCGCGTTTACATTGAAGACTTCGAGCGGGCGCTCTCGCCGCGGACGGCTCTGCTGCTCCGCATGCATGCATCAAACTATCGCATCGAGGGTTTCACGCACGAGCCGAGCGCGCGGGATTTGGCGGTGCTTGGGCGGCGTGCGGGAGTCCCCGTTATCGAAGATCTGGGCGGCGGCGCGCTCTGCGATCTTGCGGAGTACGGAGCGGCTCACGAGCGTACGGTGCAAGAGGCGATCGGCGACGGCGTAGCGCTCGTGACGTTCTCGGGGGACAAACTGCTCGGCGGCCCGCAAGCCGGCATCGTCGCCGGGCGCGCGAACCTGATCGCCAGGCTTCGCAATAATCCCCTCTTGCGCGCGCTGCGAGTTGGCAAGCTGACGATTGCGGCCCTCGGCGCAACGCTGCGGTGCTACCGCGATCGCGCCGCGCGCGAACGTTTGCCGCTCTTTCGACAGCTCGCCGCAACGCTCGAGGAGCTAAGCGAACGAGCGAAGGCATATGTAGAAGCGCTACCCGGCGCTTCCGCCGGAGAGAGCGTCGCGTATATAGGCGGCGGCGCGCTCCCTCAGGCAAGCATCGCTTCAATCGCAATCGCGGTCCCGTCGGAGCGGCCGCAACGACTAGCGGCTAGGCTGCGGGCGGGAGAACCGGCTATCGTCACGCGTATCGAGGGCGGCCGTCTGCTCCTCGACCTACGCGCGATCGCTCCGCACGAGGATCACCTCGTCATCGCGAGCTTACTGAGACTGGCCGGCTGATGCTGTAGCCCGGGGGACCGCCGGGGCACAAAGCGAAAGCCAGCTGCCGTGCGCTTCTCTCGTAGAGCCAGTGCCGCGCTGGTGATTGCTTCCGGGCTGCTTTCGGGATGTGCGACGCCGCTTCAAGGTTCCCCGATCGGGAGTTCGGCAGCCAGCCAAATGCCGACGGTAGATCGAGCCGGCATTCCAAATTTTCGGCAAGGGCCGATCGGCTTCTTAAAACTGCGCCAACTCGAAATGACGGGAAAAGTCCCACCTGCCCTGGAGCGCCAAATTTTCGAAAGGATGGACGCTCGTCCTCAACCGCACGTGATCTTTGACAGCCACGCAGTCGTGGGTTTGTGGGCGATCGTTGCCTCAGCATACACGTACATATTCGGGGAGAACGCGAAGGGCAATAAAACCGTCACCGCCATCGACGTGCAGAGCAACGGTTGCGTGGGACCGGCCAACCTCAAGGTGGATCACGCGGAAAACCTCTGGTTGGCGTGCGGCAGCTCTCCATCGGATGCGGGGGTGATCCAAGCGTACGCGCCCGGTTCGAAAAAACCATCGGCTACATTCACCGATTCCTTCACCTGTGGTGAGGGTTGTTATTTCGATGCCAACGCTAACGACGTAGCAACCGACTCGAGCGGGCACGTCTTTGCGGCGAACCCTTTCTCCGAAACGTGCGATCCTAGCTGCACCGATTGGACGTATCCTTTGGTCTGGTGGAATGCGACGTCTCCCAGCTCACCGGCGGCGGGCATAGCGGAGCCCGACATGACAAACGGCGACTACATCGATGTCGATCCTTCAGGGAATCTTTACGTCGAAGGCTACGGCTGCATCGATAGCCAGTGCGGCGCGATGCTCGACGAGATCAGCAATCCGACAACTGCTTCACCAAAGATTACTCATCTCATAGCACCGTACGCGAGTTCGAGCGTCGGCGCCCTCTACGTGAGCAACAAGGGTCAGGTGCTCAATCTCGTCGATTCAGAGTCGCGTACGATGCTGCAGTACGCCCTTCCGTGGGTGTCCCACGAATCGCCGTTCAACGTTCTGGGTCCGACGCCGACGAATTACTACGGCGGCGGCTATCCGATCGCCGGCGGCTTCGACCGCGGCGACAAGCAAGCGGTACTGGGGGACGCCTTTGGCTGGCTCGACGTCGGCAAGGTTGCCAAGAATCGCTGGTCGGCGGTCACGAACGTCAACCTTTTCCCCGGCGTCTTGGGTGCCGCTTACGTACCGTCGGACAAGTAATCTCCAACGACAACGCCTTTAGACTTGGCGGTCTGCGAACCAGCCGGACGGCGCCACGTCGAGGTTCACGTTGATCTGTTTGACTTCCGTGTAAGCGTCGTAGCCGTAGGTTCCGAGTTCCCGTCCGATCCCTGATTGTTTGTAGCCACCCCAAGGTGCCTCGTTGTAGGTCGGATGATAGGTGTTGATCCACGTTATTCCGGCGCGGAGCTTGCGAATCACGCGATGTGCCTTGGCGATATCCCCGGTGAAAACTGCTCCCGCCAAACCGTAGACCGTGTCGTTGGCGATGGCGATGGCTTCCGCTTCGTCTTCGAAAGTTTTGATGCTCATCACCGGCCCGAAGATTTCTTCCTGCGCGATCGTCATCGAGGGATCGACGTCCGCGAACAGCGTCGGCTCCACGTACCAGCCCTGCCCGAGGCCCGCCGGACGTCCTCCTCCCCCGAGGACAACCTTCGCGCCGGCCTGGCGTCCGGCCTGGATATAGCCTTCGACGCGCTCACGCTGCCGGCTGCTTACCATCGGACCGATCTCGGTTTCCGCGTCGGCGGGGTCGCCGACGCGCATGCTGGCCATCATCTCGGACATGCGCTCCAGCAGCTCGTTCTCCTGGCGGCGCGACACGACGAGCCGGGTCTTGGCGCTGCATATCTGGCCGCTGTTGGGAAGCGAGCCACGGCGCAGCGACTCGACCGTCGTCGCCAGGTCCGCATCGTCAAGGATCACCGCGGCTGACTTGCCTCCCAGCTCAAGGGTGACCGGGCGCAGGTCCGCGCCGCACAGAGCCGCAATCCGCCGCCCTGCGGCCGTTGAGCCGGTGAAGGAGACCTTGTCGACACCGGGGTGGGTGACCAGGTACTCGCTGACCTCGGCTTCGGCCGGGAGGATGCTGTACGCGCCCTCCGGCAGGCCGGCCTCGTCCAGCGCGCGGGCCCAGGCCCTGACCGCGAACGGAGCCGACGGCGGCGGTTTGCTGATGACCGAGCATCCGGCCAGCAGCGCCTGCGCGGACTTCAACATCGTGGCGCTGAAGGGACTGTTCCAGGGCACGATGTCGAGTACCACGCCGGCCGGGGCGCGTTCGATCTGGAATTCCCACAGTCCGGTGCCGGTCTCGACGTCAGGCACGCTCGCGG
>PMUE01000293.1 GCA_003167055.1 Vulcanimicrobiota bacterium
ACGACGAAGCGCGTGGCGAGCGAGCGAATCCGCGGAAGCCTCATGCACGTTTACCTAAGGGACATGGTTATAAAGAGTGGCGAAAGTGTGCCTTGGTGGATGACGCAAGCCAGCTCATGGAGCGAGTACGCGCTCGCGATCCCGAAGCCTTCGAAGCGATCTACGATCGTTTTCATCGGCTTGTGTACGGCGTGGCGTTGCGGATACTCGCCGATCCCGCGAGCGCAGAAGACGTGACCCAAGCCGTGTTTCTCAAGCTCTGGAGTTCGCCCGCATCTTTCCGCGACGGAAACTTCCCCGCCTGGCTCGTGCGCGTGGCGCGCAATCGTGCCCTCGACCTCGTGCGTACACGCGCGGCGCATCCGCAGGTGGATCTTCCGGACTCGATGCCCGAGCAAGACGCGCTCGAAGACACGGCGTTCGCGAATCTCAATGGCGAGAGCGTCCGTCGCGCGCTGGGACAGCTGGCCGAACACGAACGCACGCTCATTGAATTGGGCTTCTTCGGCGGACTGACGCATCAAGAATTAGCGGCCCGTACCGGCACGCCACTCGGCACGGTGAAGACGCGTATCCGCTCGGCACTGCGCAAACTGCGCAGCGCGCTCGACGGAGTAGCGGCCCGATGAACGCGCACGACGAGATGCTCGACAACGTTGCCGCCTACGCGCTGGGCACGCTTGACGTCGACGAGGCGCGCGTGATCGTGGCGCACATGCGCACCTGCGAGGAGTGCAGCGCCGAGTACGATGCGTTGCGCCCGGTGGTCACCGCGGTCGGTAACGCCGTCGGCACCGAGAGCGTTCCGAGCCCGCTGCTCAAGGCACGCATCATGAAGGAAGTTCGCTCGCAGGCAACGCCCAGGCAGCAACGTCGCAGCTTCGTGCTGCCGTACGCGCTCGCCGCGGCATGCTTGCTGTTGGCCGCCGGCCTAGGCTTCGTGAACGTACAACAGCACCGGACGATCGCGGACCTTTCAACCGCGCGTCGCGTTGCGTTCGCGCAGGGCGAAGTGCTGGTTGCCGCCGATCGGCTCTATCTCGTCGTGCACGGGCTGCCGCCGTTACCGGCCGGCAAGATCTATCAAACGTGGACGCTGGCGAAGGGTGCGAGGGATGTGGCACCATCGGTGACGTTCGCACCGGACGAGCACGGCAGCGCGGTAGTCGCGATTCCCGCAAACGGCGCGACCACGGTTGCGGCCGCCATTAGCGTCGAGCCGGCCGGTGGCTCGCTGCAGCCGACGACCAAACCGCTCGCGGTGGTGAAGCTCGGCTCGTAAAAAAGTTCGCGCCGTACCCAATCCAAGGCGCAGCATGCCCCGTTTCTTCGGAGACTCACGTCTCTCCCAAGAAAGGGTGCCATGAAAACGCTTATTCTTTCCGTCATCGCGGCCGCGATGCTGATGCCGTCGGTCGTCAACGAACCTACGCGATTCTCGGGATCGTGCTGCGTCTATACCGGTGCGCCGGCACTTCCGGTCACACTCTCAATGATCGAAGCCGGCGGCGGTCCGAAGGACTTCAGCACGGTCACACTGCTCACAACACTTACCGGGCCGCAGTTCTCGGCCGAAGTTGCCAAGCTCAACAACCAGTACGGCAAGGATCAGGTCGCGCAGTTTCTCAAAACGTTCGACTTCGTGGTGAACGATTCGCTGCGAATCGTCACGGAAAAGAACATCGCGTTGCCGAGCACACCGAGCCCCAATCCCAAAGACGGTGCGGCGCTTGCTAAAGCCCTCTGGGGCGCAGGGCAAAGCGGCGAAGGCTTCAACGTCGAGGTGATGCTGGATCGCGCCGTGTCACATCCCATCCACCTTCAAGTGATGAAGGACATCGACGCAAAGTATGGTCTTGCCGCCGACGCACAGTATCACGCGATCCTCACGACCGCGATGAACGATCTCGCCGGAGCCTACAAGCTGCAGATGTAACGAAGATCTACGCCGGGAGCGTGCGCTGCCGCAACGGTCGCGCCGGCGCACGCGGTCCTGCTTCACGCCGGTTGAGCGTGATGGGCAACTCCACCGTCACGTGATTGCCGTTGGCGGTGCGGTCGATCGTAAGGTCGCGCGCCATGCTTTCCACCAGCAACAAACCGCGTCCGCCTTCTGCCAAATCCTCCGGACGTGACACCGCATGTACGATCGGCGGCCCTTCGTCGCACACGTGGAGCAACGCGACGTTATCGTCGACCTCAAGCGTGATCTCCGCCATCCCGGGCGTGTGACGCGCAACATTGCCGACGAGTTCGCCGAAGATCAGTTCCGGCGCCGAGAGATCGGTTCCGTCGGGCGCAAATTCACCCAATCGCCAGAGGAACGCGCGCTTCGCGCGCCGTGCAGCTGAGGCGCTGCGTGCATCGATCGCCCACGTTTTTGTTGCATTTCCGCGCGCGAAACCAACGTCGGTGACGGCGACGAAGAGTATCGCGGCATCGTCGAGTTGCGGGCGTCCTTCGAGCACGTCACGCTGAATCGCTTGTGCGATATTTTCGGTCGCACTGTAATACTGACGGTTCACGACATCGATCAAGCGCCGCACGCCGGCGTCGTAGTCGTACTCGATGCGCCTCCCGCTCTCGACCAAACCGTCGGTAAAGAGCACGATCGCTGATCCGGCATCGAGCGTCAGCGAATATTGGCGATACTCGACACGGCGTTGCGCGCCCATGATCAGACCGCCGCCGGGAATTTGTTCGACCACGCCGGTCGCTTGCACGGTAATCGGAAGCGGATGACCCGCCGATGCGTACACGAAGAGTCCCGTATTCAGCGAGAGTTCGCCGTAGAAGAGGGTGGCGAGTGGTCCACCGTCGTCGTAAAGCGCGCGATTGACGGCTTGTAGCACATTGACGGGCTGATCGTACAACCGGGCCGCCATGCGCACGGATTGCCGAATCTGCGCCATCATGCTCGACGCTTGCAGACCGTGTCCGGCAACGTCGCCGACGCTGATGCCGAGCCGCCCATCACTGAGCGTGAAGACGTCATACCAATCCCCGCCGACGTCGGCGTCGGCCGTCGACGGTGTGTACGAGGCGTCGATTCGCACGCCGGGCACGCTAGGTAACGTTTGCGGGAGCAGGGCTTGCTGCAAGACGGCGACATTGTTGTGTTCTTGCTGCAAGCGTTCGAGCAGCCCGCGGTACTCGCGTTCCGCAACGGCGAGCTCGTCGCCGCCGTGAAGCGGATCGGGGTCACGTCCTTCGCGTAACGCTTGCGCGTTGTTGCGCAGATGCCGCGCGCGCAACCAAACATGGCCGCCGAACCCTACCGCGAGGATCAAGAACAACACGACGCCGCCGAGGAGCATGGCCAAAATGATCGTCGAGAAGCGCGTGAGATAGTTGCTAGCCGTCCGCAGCGCGGTCACTGCAAGGATGCGTTCGGATTTGTCGACGTCGCGCTTGGCGATATTGAGTTGTGCGGACAGCTGTTGCGTTGCCGGTGCGGACTCGAGCGCCCTTATTGCGACGGTGTCGCCGCGTCGTTGCGCGGCCATGAATCGCGTGAGAAATCGATTTTCCGCATCGACGGTGCTCACATAGACTTGCGCTTGGTGCGCTTCGGTGGGCGTCGCGTCGGCAATGGCGAGTAGCGCCGCTGCGCGCCGGTTTACCTCCTGCGCCGCATGAACAAAGGCGGCCTCATCGCGCGCATCGTTCGTGCGGCGATAGAGTGATACCCTATGGGTTTCCTCGGTCAGCGCGTTCATCAGCGCGTAATTGGCTTCGATCGCTCGCTGGGTGTGGTCGGCCCAGAAGGCGGTCACGGCGGTCGAGTTGCGGGTCGCGATCGTATACGCGAGCATGGCGGCCAGCACGGCAATCGGAACCAGAGCGACGACGATCGCCTGGAACCGGATCTGCGACAGCATTCCGCGCATGGGCCCCCTCCTTGGTCCGGAATCTTCGATGAAGGACCCTGTGGTCGCCTATCATATGCAGAGCGAATGCTTAAGCTTGGAGATCACGTCATTGTAAAGGACGAGGATGAGGTCGCGGTGGTTACCGCCATCCATCCCGATGCGCAAGTCGAAGTCGAATTCCTCAAGGCTTCCGAGGGCGGTCCGCGCCGTCGCCGGTATGCCGTCGAGGCGCTCGAAAAAGTGTCAAAAACCTCGCAATAGCGAGTTGCACTTTTGGGCGCAAGCGGCCACGCGCGAAGAGGTATGGTGGAGTTGTCATGCTTACCATCCTCCTTCGCATCGTCGCAAGCGCGCTCGTAATCGCGCTGGCCTGTCCGTCGCTTGCCCGGGCGCAAAGCACGGAAACGCCGCCGCAGTTGACGCCGGAGCAGCAAGCCGCGGTCCAAGCGGCGATCATCAAGGCGTCGCAAAATCCGGTCGGCAACATCGCCATCATCCCGTTTCAGTTCAACAACAACTACGGCGTTGGACCGTATTCTCGCTATCAGTTCAACTTGAACGTTCAGCCGGTCGTGCCGCTCATGCTCAGCACCAATTGGACGCTGATCGCCCGCACGATCATCCCCGTGCTCGACAATCCGTCGAACGCGCCGCCGAGCGTGTGCGCGTCGGCATACGGATGCGGATCGACCTTCGGCATCAGTGACATTCAAGAGCAGCTTTTCTTCGCGCCGAAAACCAAGCCGAATGAACTGATCTGGGGCGCGGGCCCGTACTTTCAATTTCCGACCGCGTCACCCGGCGTGCTTGGCACCGGCAAGTGGTCGGCGGGTCCGGCCGCCGTCGCGCTCGTGATGCCCGGGCCCTGGGTCATGGGCGTGCTGCTCACGCAGCTGCGGTCGTTTGCGGGGAAGGCAGCGAACGCGCCGGTTAATTCAGGCGCGATCCAACCGTTCATCAACTACAACCTCAAAGGTCAGTGGGCGATCTCGACGTCCCCAATTATGAGCGTGAATTTCAACGCGCCCGGTAATCAGAAATGGTCGATTCCGCTCGGTGGCGGCGTGACCAAGACGTTCAAACTCGGCGATCAGCCGATGCAGCTCGGCATCTTTTATTACACCTACGTCGAGCGCCCGATCACCACGCCCCAAAACTTTCTGCGTGTCAACTGGAGTTTGCTATTCCCGGTCAAACGTGGCTTCGATCTTCAAGAGATCATCAAAGAAGCCACGAAGTAGCTTCAGGAGTTGATCTTCGCTACTTGAGCGCAGGTGAACTGGGGCTTGTCCGATAGGCACGCCATAATGTCACCCAGCGACGTCGTGCTTCGTGCGTCCGGAAAATCGTTATAGAACTGCGAGACCTCTTTTTGGTACTCGACGAACGGCTTGCTGAAGACCACGGTGCTCCTCGGGTCTTTTCCGAGCTGCTGACTCGTTCGCGTTGAGTTGTAGTGAAGACGATCGCTGACTGCCGCGGCGACGAAGCCGTCGTTGTACGCACTCTGGTACGCATTAACGGCCGCCTCGACCGCGGTAAACTGTTGGTTGTCGTCCATGGCAGCCCACCATCCCAGGTTGAACGACTCGGTATCGTTGGCCTTAGCCGGAAGCAGACAAAAGGCGGATGCTAGAAGCAGCGCGATTGCGACGGTGGTGACACGTTTCATGGGTCTCCTTACATGCTCTAGAATGTCTTGACCGGATGCGCAATCACCGCGTTGGATCGTAGCGCTTCGATTTGCGGCCGGTGGTCGAAGCGGTAGATCGCGAAAGATTTCGTGCCGTCGTCGGTTCCAAAGATTTGCGCGCCGAGAAAGCCCGGCGCCGATGCGAGGCCCGGGAGAATTCCCTCGACCTGCTGCGGCGCGGTCGGGAATTGCTCGAAGGCGTACACACTCTTGGACGCGGGATCGAACGTGCAGTCGCCGGTTGCGGCGATCACCTGGTAGAGCGTGAGCGCGCGCGATTCCGCGGAGGCACGATGCTCGTTGTACAAATGATGATCGTCCCACGCCGCTTGCAGGTGCTTCAACGCGTCGTGCCCGCCGACTTCGACCAGCGCGACGACACGACGCTCGTCTACCGATTTCAAGATTGCGGCGTCGCCTGCTTTTGCCGCCGATTTTCGCGCGAGCTCGATCAGCGTTTCGTATGCTGACACCGCGGCAGGAGCGCGCTCGGTCTTCGTGTGAAGCATATCGATGG
>PMUE01000314.1 GCA_003167055.1 Vulcanimicrobiota bacterium
GCCGCGGGTGCGGGTACGACGGCGCTCGAGCTTTTGCACGACGCGGGTCCGCTGGATGTAATCGTCACGCCGCTCGGCGGCGGAGGCCTCCTCGCCGGGTGCGCGGTCGCCGCGCACGGCATCGATCCCGATATCGAGATATGGGGTGTCGAGCCGCGAGCCGGTAACGACGTGCAGCAGTCGTTCGAACGCGGTGAACGGGTGACCATCGACGTGCCCAAGACAATCGCCGACGGATTGCAGACGCAGTCGCCGGGCGAGGTCACGTTTCCGATCATCAAAGAACACGTCACGGGCATCGCGACGGTCAGCGATGAGGAACTCGTCGAAGCGATGCGGTTGCTCTTCGAACGCATGAAGCTGGTCGTCGAACCAAGCGGCGTCGCGGCGTTTGCCGCGGTCCTCAACGAGCGGTTTCCCGTCCGCGGCAAACGCATCGGGATCGTGCTCAGCGGCGGGAACGTCGATCCATCGCGTTACGCGCAGCTCCTAGCGTAAGAAGAGCGTCACGAAGCGCCACATGCTATGTCCCTTTTTCGGCCCCCACGTAGCGAATCCACTTGAAGAACAGCGCAGGCTCGGTCGAAAGATTGTTCGCGTTTCCGTACACTAGATAGAATTCGTTGCGCCGGAGCAAGAAGTGTGCAGCGACCGAAACGTTCCCGGCGTTCACGAAGCATCCCGGCTGGTAGAGGTTGGTGGCGCAAACTGTCGTGTTGTAGGTGAGCGCCTGATATGAGGCCGGAAGATTGCCGCCAATGATGCGCCGCACGCCGACGTCGAACTGGAACTCTTTGCTGAGCTGCCAGTCGAGCGACGCGCGCTCCAGCCACTGATTCGTGCTCTCTTCGCCGGGGTGTGTCGTGTCGTACTTGTCCTCGTCGGTCTCCAGCGCAAGATGGACGCGTCTTGTGACCGGCAGGGTCATCAAGTAGGTCCACGCGTCGAGGAACCCGTGGTAATACGGACCGCCCGAGTACTGAACGTAGGTCGGTGTATTCGTATTCATGCGATACCCGGCGAGAATGCCATTGCCGTCAAACGGCAAGAACTCGTTCGAGACAGTACGCACGCCGGTAGCGCTCGTGAAGAACTGGAACTGGAGTAGATCGCGCAGGTCTAACCTGACGAACGGATTCGAATCGGTCTGCGAAAGCTGCTCGAAGTGGTTGTTATAGCGGGCGAAGTAGTCGCTTACGATGATGTCGTGCAGCCAAAATTTCGGTGTAAAGTTGATCGTGTGGCTCGCGTAGGCTTGATAGCCGAGGATGTCGCTCTGCGCAGTGTAGCCGTCGAGCGGGTCGAACTGGGCGCCGATGCGCTGCAAGCCCGCAACCACTACGCTCGTCGCCGTTACATAACCAAGACCGAGATCGTGGTACGTCCCCAGGCAGGGATCGGTTACGAGCGTTCCCGATTCAACACCGTTATTGCTGTAGGCGAGAAAGTGCGTGTGCTGGTTGAGGTAGCCGCCGTCGAGCGTGGTCGTGTTGTCGTTGATGCCGTCGGCAGCCGCGTTGACGCGCTGTAGATTCCAGCTGAAGTTCTGGCGGGAGTCCTCATAGCTGTAATTGAGGGTCTGCGCCTGATCGGTCCGGTCCTCGCCGAGCGCGTCGAAGCCGGCGAAGCTCGCCCGGCCTTGCGTCCCCTCGATACCGTAGCCCTGGCCGAAGGTTGGTATCGCTGGGGTGTACAGCGTCTGCGGGCAGTTGGTGCAATTGATGCGTTCGTTGAAAAAGCTCGAGAGCTGCGTAAAGAAAGGTCGCACCTCGTTGTACTGTCGGGCAAAAGCCGTCGGCGCGATCGTCTGTTGATCGCTCTCGACGTTCGAATAGTCCGGATGCAGTGTCCCGACCAGCGATGCAGTCGGCGTGATCGGAATCGAGAAATCCGTGCCGATACGGGAGGTGCTGCCCCCGTTTTCTATCGAGGTCGATTCGGAGAGCGCATACGGTTGAAAGCGCAGAGCGTTGCGGTTCGCCGCGGCCTTACCGCCGGCCGGCGCAACGCCGACGCCGGTGAGCGTGCCGATAAAGACGGGATCGGTCGCTGAGGTCGCGATCGGGGAATACACCCACACGTCGAGCGAGTTCGTGGCGACGGCAAAGTGAACAAACTGCGCTTGCCACGAGTGCGAACCGCTGCTGCGCATAACGTCGAGCGGGATACGCATCGTGACCACGTAACCGCCGGGCGTCGTCTTTGCGACCGCGGTCCACTCGGGCGCATAGGCGCTATTCTCGCTTGAGGTTTGGTAGCGCGCGCCGTTGGGATTCGCGAAGAACGCGTATTGAAAGCCGCGCTGTCCTTGCGGATCGAGATACACACCGACGTAGTCGTCGTTCTGTACTGAGCTACCATTCGTATGCTGGTTTGCGGTGATGTTGCCCTGAGAAACGTCGAACGCGACGTACAACGCGGTTCCATCTTGCGTAACGCGCACGTGCGCGGGCGCTGCGGCGGGACGCCGGTAGGTGAAGTCATAGCCGACCGTCAGCGTTGCGGCCTTGGCCCACGAGTCGTCGATCGTGCCGTTCAGGGCCGGGGCCGCGATCGCGGGCAGCGCTATGGACGGCAAATCGGCCGCGCCGGCCACGCCGCGGCACGCGAGCAAGAAGACACCACAGGCGAACAGCGTTCGTCTCATCGACTCAAACATACAGAAAAAACGGCGCCCGGTTTCATGCCGCGCGCCGTTTTGAGCGATCTTTGAGCTAAGTGTTACGGTTACATCGCGGGCGCGGTGATGTTCCCGCACGAGACGTAGGTGGCGAGATCGGTCGTACTCTTGTGTACGTTGATGGCGTAGGTGCCCTTGAGGAGATCGGCGAGTTGCACGCCTTTCACCGTCGCGAGGCCTGCGCCGTTCACGGTGTTGGCCAACGGATACTCCGGCGCCTTATTGATATGCCCACAGTTGCCGACGTGGATGTGCGTCGGCTGTGGCACGTCGGTCGGCGCACCGTCGAGCTTGACCGCGACGCGAACGCCGTCGGCGACCTGCGTGAGCGTCGCCGTGCCGTTCTCACCGCTGTTGTTCTGCGCCACCATCTTAATCGTAATGGTTGTTGGCGTGTCGGCCGAGGCCGCCGCGGCGAGAACGCCTGCGAGTGCGGCGCCGAGAAGAGCGAATCGAAGACTTTTCATGAATGCGGATCTCCTTCTAGTAGGCAGAACGTTAGTGGCTACATAGGGGGTTGCGGGTGGGGGCCGTACCTAGTGCCGCCAGTGCCTGCGAGCGCACCGTGCAGTAGGCGTCCGCCGTCCCCTGCGGTACCGGCGCATCGGCGCCGTCAATGATATCGATCAGGAATCCCAACCCCGCGTTCACGCGTGCAAGTGCTGCGGCATCCGTGGTATCCTTGCGCGCGATGTCGCGTTCGTGCGCATCGTAGGTGCGGTCGATGAGGCTTGCAACATCGTGCGCCATCTGATATTGACGTACAAGCGCCACTTGCGAGATTCGGATACGCGGATCCATCAGCAGCGTCAGCGGCTGGGAGCGCGTGACCCCGTCCACCGTAAGACGTACTGTGTAGTGCCCCGGCACGACGAGCGCGCCCTGCGGCACACGCGGTGTGTCGTCGTCGTTGGCCGAGATCGGGAGATCGAAGCTCAACGCGTCCGGTACCGGCTCGTGAAGATCCCAGACGAAACGATGCATACCCGCGTCGGTTGCAGGCCGGACGAACGGCCGCTCCCAGTACAATGGCTTGTCGAATTCGATCGGCCGTGGTGCCGGATCGTCGCTTGAATAGCGCCGCACCAGCACCCCGCGCGTGTCGTATACGGCGATGGCAACATGCGCTGCCGGCGCGGGCAGCGCGTAGTAGAAGATCGCGCCGTCGGGTGGATTCATGCCGTGCGGCTCCTCGGGCGGCAGCGGCGTGTCGGTGTTCGTGTTGCGGCGCACGCGATAGGTTGCGATCGGTGCGAAGAGATGCGGGCCGTTCCACGCGCTGGTGCGTGCGAGCTCGCGCAGCGGCTCGATGTCGTCGAGGATCCAGAATCCACGGCCATGCGTGGCAACCACGAGGTCGTTGCCGTGCAAGCCAAGATCACGCATCGAGGTGTGCGGGAGATTCAGTTGCAGTGATTGCCAGTGGTCGCCATCGTCGAACGAGACGTAGACGTTGCCTTCGGTCCCGGCGTAGAGCAGGCCGGGGACCGTCGGATCGGCGCGAACCGCGTTCACGGGTTCGCCGGATGGCAAGCCGTCGGTGATTTTCACCCAGTTGGCGCCGCCGTCGCGGGTGCGATAGACCCACGGGCGCAGATCGTCGAGACGGAATCGATTGACCGCGACGTACGCGGTATTGTCGTCGAAACGCGATGCTTCGATGATCGATATCTTGCTCCACGGCGTCAGCGCCGGCGGCGTAACGTTGCTCCAATGCGTGCCGCCGTCGCGCGTGATCCACAGCAGTCCGTCGTCGGTGCCGGCCCAGAGGGTGCCGGCGTGACGATACGACGGCGCAAGCGCGTAGACGACGCCGCGATGCATTCCCTTTTGCGGATCGTTCGACTCGAACGCGGAGATAACGCTTGGAATAGCCGGATGCTCACGCGTGAGATCCGGGCTAATCGTGTGCCAGCTCATTCCGCCGTCGCGCGTCGCGTACACCTGGTTCGCGCCGAAGTACATGAGCGAGCGATCGAAGTGATCGAATGCGATCGGCTCGGTACGCACGACGCGATAACCTTTCGGCCGTAGCGGGTGCGGCGAGACTTCCTGCGCCTGCGAAGTACGATCGTCGTACTTTTCGACTTTGCCGCCGAAGAACACGCCCGGATGTGCCGGATCTGGAACGACATAGCCATATTCTTCAGCCCCGACCGGATGCCAATCACGTTCGGTGATTTCACCCCAATCGCCACGGCTGATCACGCATGCGGAACCGGACTCTTGCTGACCGCCGCAGACCCAATAGGGGAAGCGGTCGTCGGTGTTGACGTGATACATCTGCGCGGTCGGCTGGTTGTACCACGAGCTCCACGTCGCGCCGTGATCGACCGAGATCGTCGCGCCTTGATCGCTCGCCAGCGCGATGATGTTCGGATCGTTGGGATTGATCCAAATGTTTTGATAGTCGTCACCACCCGGCGCGCCTTTGATCGCGGTAAAGTCCTTGCCGCCGTCGGTCGAACGATACGTTGACGTGTTGGTGATGTAGACGGTTTGCGGGTCTTTCGGATCCACCGCGATCGCCACTAAATCGTCGCCGCGCTCGCCGATCGTATCCTGATCGTCGTTCATCATCGTGAAGTGCTCGCCGCCGTCGTCGCTGCGGAAGATCGCGCCGCCCGAGCCGCCGAAGCCGTCGATAAACGTGTACACGACTTGCGTGTTGGATGGGGCAACCGCGATCTCAGCACGGCCCATGGCGGCCGGGAGCCCACCCTGCAGGCGGGTCCAATGATCGCCGCCGTCGGTCGACTTGAAGATGCCGCTGCCCGGTCGCTCAAATGATCCGCCCACCTCCCACGGCGCCTGCCGCGCGGCCCACAATGTCGCGTACACGACCTGCGGGTTGGCCGGATCGATCTGTACGTTGTACGCGCCGGTGTTCTCGTCGCGATACAGCACCTGCGTAAATGTTGCGCCACCGTCGGTAGAACGGTAGACTCCGCGTTCTGGATTGGGTCCGTACGGATGTCCGAGGACGGCGACGAAGAGACAGGTGGTATTGGCCGGATCGACCGCGATTTGCGGGATCTGCTGTCCGTCGCGAAGGCCCAGGTGTTGCCAGGTTGAGCCGGCGTCGGTCGACTTATAGATGCCGTTGCCGACCGCGAGATCGGGGCGTTGTAAACCCTCACCGCTCCCGGCGTAGATGACGTTCGGATCGCTGACCGCTACCGCGAGCGATCCGATCGATCCAGTCGGTTCGTTGTCGAAAATCGGTGTCCACGTGCGGCCGGCATCGTCGGTACGCCAAATGCCGCCGTTAACGGCGGCGATGTAGAACCGGTTGGGTGCACTCGGGACACCGGTAATGGACTTGGTGCGGCCGCCGCGCAGCGGCCCGATGAAGCGCCACTGTAGCCCGGCGTATTGCGAGCCGGGGATGTTTGCGGTTGCGGCCGCGACCGGAACGAGCGATCCGAGCAGCGCGGCCAGCGCGATGAGCGCCAGCGAACGAAAAACGAGCCGAAAGGTCTTCAACGAGCTCTCCTGCGGCGCGGGTTCGGTTTGAATGGGGCGCCGACTTTATACGTGCCACGGTGCGAGAGCTCTTCGTCGACGTCTTCGCAACCGATTGGAGTGAAATCTGCGCAGTCATGGGGGCGCGCCTCGTAGATGCCGCAATAGTAGCGCCCGCTCTTACTGCCCATTAAGAAAACGCAGTTGTCGGAGAGATCATCCGTAACCTTGCGCAGCCAGCCGACGTGAAAGCCGTCGGCAGAGGGGCGCTTGACCACGTACTCATCCATTGTGTCCGTATAGGTCATGCCAAGATGATCGGCGATGCGCTGCACGTCGCTTCGACTCACGAACGGCTCGTAGCCGCTGCAACACTCGGCGCAACCCGGCGGGCAAGCGACATTCTCGGGTAAATCTTTGAGGTGCTTGCGCGCAAGGTCGATCACCTTGCCGATCGCCTTCACGAACTCGGGATCGTCGTTGTATTTGTAGACCCATTCGCGCTTCGTTATTTCATTTGCATTGTAAAAGCGCGTCGTGCGCTCGTCGTATGAAATCGTGATGTGCTCTTCGGTGATCTCGATCTCGTTCACGTGCTGTATCGGGCGCGCGTCGAGTAGTTCGGGATGTGTGGGCTGGCCGGTTCGCTTGGTGAAATCGCGCAGGCCGATTAGATCGATGGTTTCCATAATTCGCCTCAAGTTCGATGCGCGTTGCGGGTACGGCCTGGTGCGGCGGATAAGATTACGGGCCCAGCTCGCCCGGTGTTATCTAGGGAGAAGATGACTTTGCGCACAGCTATCGGCGTCGACCTCGGCGGTTCGCACGTTTCTGCCGCCGTCGTGAGCGAAGACGGCACCATCCACGGCCAGCATGAAGTCGATCTCGAAGACCTGTCCTTCAGCGCGGTCAGCGCTATCCTGACCTCGACCATCGAACTAGCCCTCAGAGACCCCGATGCCAAGGAGGTCGTGGGGATCGGCATTGGGTCACCCGGTAACGTGGAACCGCGCTCGGGTGCCGTGCTCTATAGCCCGAACTTCAAGTGGACCAATGCGCCCCTCGGTGAAACGCTGCGCGCGCATTTCGATATGCCGGTATTCGTCGGCAACGACGCGCGCTGTGCGACCCTGGGCGAATTTACCTACGGGATGGGACGCGGTACGCGCAACTTCGTATTGCTGACGCTTGGAACGGGCATCGGCGGCGGAATCGTCGCCGATGGCGACTTGATCCTCGGGAATCGCTTCGGCGCGGGCGAAGTGGGCCACCATCAAATCCGTCCGACCGACGGCTTCATTTGCAGTTGCGGCAAGGTCGGCTGCTTTGAAGCGCAGGCATCCGGCACGGGGCTGATTCGTCATGCCTTTGCGGTAGCACCGTCGTTCCCGCGCAGCACCCTGCTAGACATGGATCGCGACAAGCTCGGCTCGAAGAAAATTCGCAAGATGGCGCAAGCCGGCGATTTACATGCGCTCGCGGCGTGGAAAAATTTCACCGCGGATCTCTCGATCGGTCTCGCGAACGTCATCGCTTTCGTCAATCCCGAGGTGATCGCACTTGGCGGCGGCGTTTCGAGTGCCGCCGACTTTATGCTCGATGCGGTGCGCGGACGCGTCGACGAATTGACCACGATGGTCCCACGCGGAACCACGCGCATCGTGGTCGCGCAGCTCGGAAACGACGCGGGACTCGTCGGCGCGGCGACGATGGCATTTCGCGGCGGCCTCACCACGCTCGGTTCGTAGCACATGAAGGCGATCGTCACCGGCGCTTCGGGTGGCCTGGGACTGGAGTTCGCGAAGCTGCTCGCCGCCGACGGCCACGACCTCGTGCTCGTCGCCCGATCGGCCGGCAAACTCGAGACGATCGCGGATCAGCTGCGCTCGCAGCACGGCGTCAGCATCGAGGTGATCGCTGCAGATCTCGGGGTGCCCGACGCGGCCGCGCGTCTTTTCGAGAAGGTGCCGGCCTGCGACATTCTGGTGAACAATGCGGGATTTGCCAGCAATGGCGCCTTTGATACGATTCCGCCTGCGCGTATCCGCGAAGAGTTGCTGCTCGATGTGGTAACGCTCACCGAGCTTACGCGCAGCTATCTGCCGGGCATGCGTGAACGTAGGAACGGGCGCATCCTTAACGTCGCCTCGACGGCGGGTTTTCTTCCCGGACCCTTTATGGCAGTATATTATGCTTCAAAGGCGTACGTGCTCTCGTTTTCGCAAGCGCTCTCGGAAGAGCTGCGTGGCAGCGGCGTCACGGTCACGACGCTTGCTCCCGGCGCAACCGCAACGGGCTTCGCTGAACGTGCCGACGTTGCGAAAACGTTGCTGTTCAGGCTCCCGACCGCAGGCGCCGCCGCGGTCGCCCAAGCAGGCNNTCGCGCAAACTCACCGAATGACGCCGCACGCGGCGCGAACTGTCGCGACCTGTCGCATGATCAGCTACGCGGTCATGCTCGTCGCCGTGATCGCGGTTCTGCTCGTCCGGAACTGGCTCTTTGCCGGCTTCATCGTGCTTGCCGTTACCATGGTCCGATCGCAGAACATTTATGTCAGCTACGTCCCGTTGCAATATCCCGGTTTTGACGAGCGAGTCGCGGGTCTGATGCTCGGCGGCACCAGTGAGGAGGCCGCAATCCGTGAGGCGTCGTTCGGCGAATCCATTCAGGCAGTCGGCTCGGCCATCATCGGCAGCCTGATCTGCGTGCTACTTGTGCTCGTCGCGTACGGCGTCAGTTTTCACCTAGGTCTGTCGGTCGACGCGATCGGGGCGATTGTCCGCCAAGCAGCATTGTGGCTGGTGGGAATCGGCGTGCTCGGCATTATTCTGCCGCTTGGTCTCGTCGCGTTGTCGCTGCGTACGATGAAGCGTCCTAATTCTTAGTGGCCTGCGTTCCCGGCGGAATGCGTTTCCACGCTTGCTAGCTACACGGGTGAGTCCAAAAGACTAGTTCGAGGAATACCATCTTTTCGGCCAATATCGAACACATTAGCGTCTTGTAATGCCGAATCTCTTTACAGTAGATTAGTTCAATCGTGCGCAAGTTGCGCTCGAGAATTTCTGCTACTCAATAGGAGGCCTATGCACATTTCGCAACGGGTGCTCGCGGGATCGCTAGGATTTGCAATGATGTTGACCGCATGCAGCGGCCACTCATCGTTGCCGGGAGTCGGCTCGACGTCGAACTCCCCGCAAGGAGCGACTAGCCAAACACCGAGTACGCCACTCATTTCGGTGCCCCAAACAAAAGGGGCACTCGCATTTACCGACCTCGGAAGGCGCGTAGCAAACCTTCCGGTCAACGTAACGATGACGCTACGCTATAATAATCAAGCGAAACTCGATGCGCTCGTCGCATCACAGAGCGGCCCGAACGGCTCCCATCAATTCCTCACTCCGGAGCAGTTCAACAACCAATTTGCGCCGACGACGCAACAAGAACAGGCCGTCGTAACCGCGTTGCAAAATGCCGGTTTCACGATCACGCATCGGTATTCGAATCGTACGCTCGTCGATGCTAGCGCTCCCAGTTCCACTG
>PMUE01000368.1 GCA_003167055.1 Vulcanimicrobiota bacterium
TCGAGCTCGGCAAAGACGTCGTGATCCTGCTCGACTCGATCACGCGTTTGGCTCGTGCCTACAATCAGGTCGTTACAAGCTCGGGTCGCACGCTTTCCGGCGGTCTCGACACCGCGTCGCTGCACAAACCGAAGCGCTTCTTCGGCGCGGCACGCAAGATCGAGGAAGGCGGATCGCTCACGATCATTGCTACGGCCCTCATCGAAACCGGATCCAAGATGGACGACGTGATCTTCGAAGAGTTCAAAGGCACGGGCAACATGGAGCTCAACCTCACGCGTAAGCTCGCCGAGTCTCGCGTCTTCCCGGCCATCGACATCAAGCGTTCGGGCACGCGTCACGAAGAGCTGTTGCTCACGACCGAAGAGATGCGCAAGATCTGGATGCTTCGCCGCGCGACGTCCGTGCTCAATACCGGCGATATCACCGAGATCATCCTCGATAAGATGGCGCAGACACGCACGAACGACGAGTTCTTGCAGTCGGTGACCAAAGAGGCGCTCTCGATGTCGCGCGGATACGACGAAAACAACGGCAGCTCCAAGTACTAAGTTATCGTGCTCGTACTGATTGCGCTCGCAATCATTTGTCTATCGCTCGTTGTCTATCTACGTCAGGGCCCGAACCGGCCATCGTTCGGTTCGGGTTCTACATTTTGGCGTGGGCGTCAAGTTAGTGAAGAAGACGCCGCACAGATGGTGAGAGACCGGCTGCGGGCCGATGAAGGGCTGCCTCGCGGTGAGTGACGGCACCAGGCTGAACAAGTACATTGCTCAAGCCGGCATCGCGTCGCGCCGCCGCGCCGATGAGCTGATCGCCTACGGCAAGGTGCGCATCAACGGCAAGGTCGTGCGCGAACTTGGAACGATGGTCGCTCCCGGCGATAAAGTGGACGTGAGCGGAACGCCGATTACACCGATAACCGACAAGGCATATCTAGTCGTGCACAAGCCACCCGGCGTGCTCACGACCTTGCGCGATCCACAAGGTCGTCGCACGATCGCCGAGCTTTTGCCCAAGCGAGGCCCACGCGTGGTTCCGGTTGGCCGGCTCGACTACGACACTGCCGGCGTGTTACTGATGACCAACGACGGCGAACTCGCGAACCGTCTGCTGCATCCGCGCTACGGTGTGGAGAAGACCTATCGAGCAACCATCGCGGGACGGCTTACGAGCGACGAGGTCAAACGCTTGAACGACGGCGTATTGCTCGACGGCGGCGAGCTGGCAGCAGGCGCGAAGCTCCGCGTCGTGTCGGTACGCACCGGCGCCTCGGTCATCGACATCACCATTCACGAAGGCCGTAACCGGCAAGTTCGCCGCATGTTTGACGCGGTCGGGCACCCGGTACAGGCACTCGTGCGCTTGCGTTTCGGCCCAGTCGCACTCGGCGATCTGCCGATCGGCCATACGCGAGCGCTCACGTCGAAGGAACTTTCTGCGCTCCGGCGCGTTGCTTCCCAGGATGAGAAGCATAGCTCCACGTAGTCGAGGTACCCCATGAATCGAATCTCTCGAATCGGCGCCGCTCTGTGCGCATTCGCAATTTCGGCCGCCGCCACGCCGGCGCTGGCCCAATATGCAAATCAGTTCACGCCCGCCAAAGTCAGCAAGCAAGGGACGACCACCCACAACATCGCCGGGTCGGGCACGGTTGAAGTCAAGGTGCAAGTGAACGCCGACGGCTCGCACAAAGTCATCGGCGTGCTGCACTCGACCAACCCCGGCGACAACGCGGCCGCGCTCGATCTTGCGCAGAGCGCAAGTTACACACCCGCGCATCGCGGCACAACGGCGGTACCGTCGTTTTACGAGTATCAGCTGAAGTTCAACGGCAAAGTCGTCGTTGCGTCGGCGGAAGACCAGGGGATCTCAGGCGGCGCGTCCGGCGGCGCCGACACCGGCTCGATCGATTCGCTCGTTCGGGCCGGGAAGTATAAAGATGCGATTGCTCGTGCGAATGCGGCGCTGCTCTCCTCACCGGGGAACCCGGCGGTCCTGCAGTTGCTCGGCATCGCGCAGTTCTACGACAACGATTTCGTTGAGTCGGCGACGACCTTCAGTCGCGTCGAGGACATCAAGAAGCCCTTCCAGCCGATTGCGGCGCAAGCATTCGCGACGGGCGCCGTGCGGGTCTCGCAGTCGAATCCGTCGGAGTCGCTGGATTGGTCCCGCAAGGCCGTCGCGCTCGCGCCCGATGCGACCTCGCGCTTTTCGCTTGGTGTCGCGCAGCTTGCGAACAAGCAATACGCCGATGCGCTCACCACGCTCAAGGCCGTGCACGACCAGTTGGGTGACGATCCAAAAGCCAAGGCTGCCAAGCTCAACATCGATCAAGAGTTGCTGCAAGCCTACCTTGCGAACAACGATCAGGCGGGCGCGGCGACGATTGCCGCGGAGATGAAGTCGCTCGATCCTTCCGGTCCCGGGCCGGCGAAAGCCATGGCGCAGCACTACCTGCAGGCCGGAAGCGACGCGATGCAGACGAGCGACTACGCGACGGCGCTCAAGGACTTCGATCTGGCCGCTTCGGCCGGAAGCGCGCCGGACGCCGTCACGGCCAATACCTTTGCCGCGTTTGCAATCATGAAAATGGACAAGCCTGACTATGTGAAGGCAAAGGACTACGCAACCAAGGCGGTCACAGGCGCACCGCAGGATCCGCAAGCAAACTATGCGCTTGGGATCGCCTATGTGGGTATCTACAGCACGAGCAAGAAGGCCGACGACAAGACGCAGGCGCTCACCTACCTAAAAAAGTCGGACGAACTTGCGAAGGCCGCCGGCAACGAGGGGCTCGCTTTACAGATCGAAACCCAGATTAAGAACATTCCACAATAAAAAAACGTTCACAGGGCTGGATGCTCGTTACTGACAGCACCAGGAGTTACCAGGACTTTCCAGGGGGGTGGGCCAATGGTCCGCCCTCACGGGGCGGCGTACCGCCCATCTTTCCCATTGTCTAGTGCACTTTACATGAACACCCGGGAGGGTTTCGAAACTCGTGTTTGACGGATTTTTAAGCGTGATGGACAAGGGCGGCCCCGTTATGTGGATGCTGCTCATCGCGTCGATCGTCGTAGTCGCTATCGTGATCGAGCGGCTGATCTTCTTTGCGTCGCAGCACAGCGACACCAAAGGGCTGCTGCGCCAGATCGGCGCCAAGATCGCAGCCGACGATCTCGACGGCGCAATCAAGATTTGCCAAGCCAACAAGGGCATGCTTCCGCGCATTCTCGAGTTCGGTCTTCGCCGCGGTGAAAAGAACCGCGCCGACATCACCGATGCGCTCTCGATTGCGCTCATGGAACACCTCAACTCGCTCGAGCGCTTCCTCGGCGTAATCGGTACGATCGCGGTTATCGCGCCGTTCATCGGCCTCTCCGGCACGGTGCTCGGTATCATCCGCGCGTTCCAAGATATCGCGTTGAAGGGAAACTCCACGCCCGCGGTCGTCGCTGGCGGCGTTTCCGAAGCCTTGATCACGACGTTCGCCGGCCTCGTCGTCGCGATCGTGGCCGTGATCTTCTTCAACTACTTCAAGTCGCGCATCAAGGCATACAACCAAGAGATGATCGTTGCTGCAAATCAGCTCGCTGAGATGCTGCACTTCCACAACACCGGCGCCGCCATCCCCACCGACCTCTATCAGCCGCCGAACTAGTCGTTTGCGGGTTCAGATGCGAGGGCTCGAGCGATGAGCATGGTTTCCTCTCAGCAGGACGACTCGGTGATGGCCGAGATCAACATCACGCCCTTCACGGACGTGCTCTTGGTCTTGCTCATCATCTTCATGATCTTGGCCGCGTTGATTACGCCGCCCGGCTTCCAAAAAGAGCTTCCCAACAACAATAACAACGCGCAGACGAACAAGGACGACAAGAAGAAGACCATCGACATCGAGGTCAACGACAAAGGCGCCATCTTCGTCGACGCGCAGCGCACCGACCAAAAGGGCATCTACGGAGTTCTGGCCCAAACGGCCGCTCGCCGCGGACGCCTGCACGTTTCGATTACGGCCGACACGAAGGCGCCCTACGGAATCATCATTCGCATCTTGGATGCCGCAAAGTAAGCAAACCTCGACGACGTCGGCTTCGTAACCTCGTAGATGGCCGTCTCCACCGCCGCCAGCGAAGAGGAGGTCATGTCGACGATCAACATCACGCCGTTCACCGACGTGCTGCTGGTTCTGCTGATCATCTTCATGGTCA
>PMUE01000034.1 GCA_003167055.1 Vulcanimicrobiota bacterium
CAAGCGCTACGGCCAAGGATCCTACTATCAGACCGTGCTCGGCCCATACGACTACTACGCGATGAAATTTGCCTATCAGGCGATCCCGGGCGCGAAAACGCCGGAAGACGAGCTGCCGACGCTCGAGCGTTGGGCCTCAGCCTGGTCCGATCCGGTGTACCGGTACGCTTCGGACGAGGACGTGTCTTGGAGTGACGGCCATGCCGCCGATCCCCGCGTCGAGCAGGGTGAACTGTCGAACGACCAGCTGAGTTGGACGGTCGTGCAACTCGACCTGAACCGCGCGCTCATGGACCGCGATGCCGCGCTGCTGCCGCACGAGGGAAATGCCTACGAGTCGGCGACCGTCGCGTTTCGCGGCGCATATTTTCGCTACATCTCGCTGGCCTCAAGAACCGCGCATTGGATCGGTGGGCAATACCTGTCGCGCGCGCATCGCGGCGATCCCGGCGCCCAGCCGCCGATCGTGCCGGTGCCGCTCGCAATGCAGCAGCGCGCCTTCAATATCTTGAGTGCGTACCTGTTCTCCGACCAGCACTTCCGTTTCTCGCCGCAGGTCCTCAACAAACTCGGATACTCCGAATGGGCTGGGTATGGCTACGTCGGCTGGGAGAACTACGGCAACCTCCCGGTCTGGGCGTACAATCCGCCGCAGCGGCACGACTACCCGATCGTCGATAACATCGGTCATGCACAGAGTGCGGCCATCGACTATCTGTTTGCGCCGGCGGTGCTCGCACGACTCGAACAGAATCCGCTCGAATCGACCGGACCGACGCTCTCCCTTCCGCAGTTCTTCGCCTGGATGCAGGCGTCGATTTATCGTGAACTCGGAGAACGTACAGCCATCACGCTCCTTCGACGCAACCTGCAATCGATCTACGAAGATAAGCTGATCGCGATTGCGACCGCGCCGCAGGCCGGAGCGCCACCCGATGCGCAGTCGCTCGCGCGCCTCGAGCTCGGACGCATCGAAGATGGAGCATCGGCACGTGCGAGCCGGGGCGGACTCGACGACGCCACCCACGCGCATCTCGAAACGTTGGAACAAAAAGCGCGGAATGCGCTACTGCCGAAACCATGAGGCACTGAATCATGCTCGACTGGCACACCTCGCTGCTGTACTGGATCACAGTTGCGCGCGGACGGCAGTTTCGACCGGGAGCTTCCGTCGCGCAAGTGCGCGCCGCCTACGCCGAGCTCAACCGCCGCTTTGGCATGCTCCCGGTCGACGACGTCGACACGACCGTGTTGACGATTCCTACGCGCGACGGCGCTGTGATGCCCGCGCATTTACATCGCCCCGCGAACGTAGCGCCACCGCTCCCGGTGCTGCTCTTCTTCCACGGCGGCGGCTGGGTTATCGGCGACGTGCCGAGCTACGATCATCTCGCGCGCTACTTCGCACACGAAGGCAAGATTGCGGTTCTTTCCGTCGAGTACCGTATGGGTCCGGAGCATCGCTTCCCGGTGGCGTACCAGGACGCGTTCGACGCACTGCGCTGGTTGCAAGCGCAGGCTGCCACGCTGGGACTGGATCCACGGCGCATCGCGGTCGGCGGTGATTCGGCGGGCGGAGGTCTGTCAGCCACGCTTAGCGCGTTCGCGCGCGAGGAAGGTCTCGAGCGGCCCGCCTACCAGTTTTTGATCTATCCGCCGCTGGATGCGACCGAACGCTTTCCGTCGCGGCGCAAATTCAACAAAGGCCTTCCGCTAACGCCGGAGCTGCGCACGTGGTTCATGCAGAACTTTTTTAACTCGAAGGCCGATGCGTCAAATCCCTGGCTGCGGCAAATTGATGCTCCGGATCCGGCGGCGATGCCGCCCACGTATTTCCTCGCTGCCGGATATGATGCACTCGTCGACGAGGGCCGTGCCTACGCCGATCGCCTGCGCGATGCGGGAGTGCCGGTCACCTACGATCTGCGGCCAACGCTTGCACACGGCTTCGTCAACATCCCCCGCATCGTCCCGAAAGCGCGCCGAGCGCTCCGCGAAAGCATCACTGCCGTCGCTACGGCGTTACGTCAATAGCGATACAGCCACGGAATTCGCGGCGCGAATACATAGTTGAGCTGAATCACGAAGATCAGCCCGATGCTCAGCCACGTGTTCACGAAGCATAGAAGCGCGGCAATTGCGTACATCGATTGCGAGCTTACGATCCGTCGCAGCAGGGCGTAGTAGCCAACCAGCAGATGTTCCTTGAATAGGTCCGCACGATACGCATGCCGCGAAGCAAGGTAGAGCATCAGGCCTAAGAGCGCGATGTTGGCCCAATAGATCAGGATCGCCAGCCGAAAGGTAATGAAGTCGGCGAGCAACGCGGTCGAGAACGGCGTCAGCACGACGGCGAACATGAAGCCGATATGGAGCCACGCGACGTTGCGGTCGGCCGACTTCAACGCGCTCAGTTGCGTCTGCTGGCCAATCCAAAAGATGCCCAGCGTCATGAACGTCATCACGCAAGTCAGGACACTCGGTGCGAGCCGCAACAGTGCGTGCCCGAGCTCGCCCTCGCTATGGACGGCGAGGGCCCCGGGCACGCGTATGTTGAGCACGAGCAGCGTCATCGCAAATGCGAAGATGCCGTCGCTTAGAGCTGCGAGACGACCCAGATCACGACCGGCCACGTCGTTGTAGAGTTTGCCCACAACGCGATGGCTTCGGGACCAACCGGCTACGGACCGCCTGAGCTTGTCGTGGTCGTTACCGTCGTGGTCACGCTTGTCTTCGTCGTGGGCGTCGCGGACGCTGTTCCCGTACCCGAACGCATCGAGTCAAACCGCAGCCACGCCCCCGAAGGCAGCGCCGGAACGGCCTGCACCGGTGGCGTCACCGAGGCAAACTCCACCGGCATGACCGGAACCGCAACCGGTACCGGCACGAGTGTTCCGCCCGCGAAGGTCATCGCAATGACCTCGCTCGTTTCGGGTGCATCGGGATAGGCGGTCTTCATCTCACCGAGCGTCGCCACCGCTTGATCGCTGGACGATGCGCCGACGCGATGGTAGTCGCGCAGCAACCGCGCATAGGCACGCGGCAGCCACGGATCGTTGGGATACTGCGTCCGCCAATCGCTCACCGACGCCGCGATGTCATCGAGTTCGACGACGGCGTTTTGGTCGATCAACTCACGATCGCTCTTCGCGTCCATGCGATCGAGTCGATTGCGAATCTCTAAGATGCTCTGTTTATGGGGTCCAAAGTATTCGTCGGCAGGGGCCGGTCCGGAATAGGTCGCAGCCGGCGTGCTAAACGGAACGCCGGCGAAGATCAAGACGGCCAAGAGGCCGATCATCATTCGCATTTGGGGTGCCCTCAATTGTGGAAAGAGACGCCGTCCTTAAAGGCGGCGTCTCCATGCGCTATTTTTGTAGTCTACGGTCTCCCTGGTCCACGCGGACGTCCTCCGCTGTTGCTCGTGTGTGAAGGTGCACTCCGAGAACTCTGTTGCGGCCGATACGACTGGTATTGCCGCTGGGGCGCTGCATACTGGCGTTGCCCCGGATACGACTGGTACTGGCGT
>PMUE01000213.1 GCA_003167055.1 Vulcanimicrobiota bacterium
AGCGCGGCGACGAGGAGTCCCATGAGCACGGGCTGCACGATCATTTTGACCGACACGTTTCCGAGTATCTCCGCCGTCAGCTTGACGCGATACGCGGCGAGAATGAGCCCGGCCACAAACAGCGCGAGACCTGCGGTCGCCGAGGCGATGAGCTCGAGCATGTTCTGAATCTCAGTTGGAACGCGAACATCNNAGCAGCGGCGCCCACACGTACGGCCGCCTGAAACTATCGGCCACGCTCCGGCCGATCAACGCCGCGAGGCTGAGCTTGGCTCCGCCGGCTGCACGCTGCCGATCGTATTCGAGCATCGTGACCGTCACCGGTACGAGCAAAATATTGAAAATCAGCGCAGCAGTAGCAATCGTGAGGAGACTCGCGACCCCAAACAGCGGCGTAAGAATCGGAATGCCCGCGAACGAGGCGTTGGAATACGTGACGCTGATCGATTGAATAGCCGCGGCGCCCAGCGTATGCCGCAAGACAAACAGGCTGAGCAACGCGACCACGACAAACAACCCGAGCGCAGCAACGAGCAATGCGAGGACGAATGGAAGCTCGGCAAACAGCGCGTCGCGCGATGCGCGGACGATGGCGACGAACAACAGCGCGGGAAACGCATAGTCCAGGACCAACTCGTTGAGCCCCGCAACTTGGTCGCTGTTAAATTTCTTTGCCCATCCCGCCCAAAACCCTAATCCCACCACGAAGAGCACGGGCAAGAGCACGCCTAGCGCTGTAAGAAAGGTTGAAACGGCCATAGCAGGATGGTAGCCCACTTCGACGACGCGCAGCAAGCGGGCAGCCGTGGCTCAGGTCGCGCCGTCCAGCCACGCGACGATATTTTTGACCGTATCCCGGTAGAAGATCTCGTATTCACGGCGGGTCACGTATCCGATATGCGGCGTGCACAAGACGTTCTCGAGCGTATGAAACGGGTGATCTGCGGGGAGCGGCTCGACGTCGAAGACGTCGAGGGCGGCGCCGGCAATTCTCCGCTCACGCAAAGCAGCTATCAATGCGGACTCTTCGACGATGGGTCCGCGTGAGGTATTGATCAAGCGGGACGATGGTTTCATCAGCGCAAGGTCCGCTTCACCGACCAGTCCGCGCGTGCGCCGGCTGAGCACGAGATGAATCGAAAGGATGTCGGACCGCCGGAACAGCTCCTTGCGCGTAACGAGCCGCGCACCGGCAGCGGCGGCCCGCGGCTCGTCCAGATTCTGACTCCACGCGATGACGTGCATACCGAACGCACACGCGATCTGGGCGACGCGCGAGCCAATGGTTCCCATGCCCAGAACGCCCAGCGTCGTTCCCTCGAGATCGTGACCGACCGACGTCTGCCAGCCACCGCCTCGGACGGAATTCGCTTCTTGAACGATATCGCGGGTACTCGCAAGAATCAGCGCCCATGTCAGTTCGACCGTCGGGCTCGAGATGTATCCGGTGTGCGCGACGACAATACCGCGCTCGTCTGCAGCTTCGAGGTCGATCGATGCGTTGCGTCCGCCCGTCGACGCAATAAGCCGCACGTTGGGAAGCTGTTCGAGGATGCGTCGCGTGAGCGGCGTTCGTTCCCTCATCACGCACACCACGTCGAACGGTTTGAGCCGTTCAACAAGGCCCGCTTCGTCGGCGATGTGATCGTTGAAAATAGTTGTCGTCGCACGCCCGTCGAGCACCGACCAATCGGCCATCTCGCCGGCAACATTCTGATAATCGTCAAGGACCGCCACGCGTTTCATCCTAAAGGTTCTGGCCGCCGGAGACCTCGATACGGGTGCCGTTTATCCACGCGCAGTCGTCGGAGAGCAACGCCGACACTGCCGCACCCACGTCGTCCGGCAAGCCGACGCGGCCGAGCGGAATGTTCGCGGCAACCATCGCGTTGATCTGCGGGTTGTCGCGCACCCGGCCGCCGCCGAAGTCCGTCGCGATCGCGCCGGGCGCAACCACATTCGCGGTGATTTTTCTTTCGCCGAGTTCTCTTGCCATATAGCGCGTCAGCACTTCGACGCCGCCCTTCATCGAAGCGTAGGCGGAGGCACCCGGATAGGTGAAGCGGGCAAGGCCCGACGACACGTTGAGAATGCGACCGCCGTCGACCATGTGCGGCAACACCTTTTGCGTCAGAAAGAATGGCGCTTTGAGGTGCAGCATAAGCATCTCATCGAACTGCGCTTCGGTCGTCTCGACGAACGGCGCGTGCATGCCGGTGCCGGCGTTGTTAACGAGAAAGTCGAACGTTTCGCGTCCGAATGCGCCGCTCAGTGTCTTGGGTAACGCCGATACAAACGCCGCGATGGCGTCCATGCTGCCCACATTGAGTTGCACCATCTTTGCGTACCGGCCGCAGCGCTCGATGTCGGCAGCGACAGCGCTTGCTTCGTCGCTATTGCGGTTATAGGTGCCGAGAATATCGACGCCCTTTTCGGCCAGGTGCAAGGCCATGCTCTTGCCCAACCCACGGCTGGCACCGGTGATGATCGCAATCTTCGTGTTCATGCTTCCTACGCTAACAGCCCAACTGCTAGGCTGCAAGAACTAGATCAGCGACAACTCTCCGTGGTTGTCGCAGTGCGTCTCGTGTGCGTGGTGCAAGTGCCCCTTGACTAAGTAGTCGGCGTGGTCGGCGTGCGGAACGGCGTCGTGGCCACAGTCCGCGCCGTGCTGATGACCACCATCGTGACCGCCGCACGCATGCGACTTCGTGCAATCGTTGGGGTTTGACGTCGAGATCTCGAGCGCATGCTCGTCGACGTGACCCTCGTGGGCGTGATGCAGATGCCCGTCGTGCAGATAATCGACGTGTCCGTCGTGTTGCACCTTTTTATGCGCGCAGCCGGCGCTATGCTTGTGCTCGTGCTCGTCGTGTACGGTGTGTTCCATAGTTCAAGCCCTACCGCGTGGCTAGGGATTGCTCCAGTAGCCTAGGTCGACGGGTTTCGGCGATCCGCGCGGCTTTGCCGGAGCAGCGTGTTGCTGTTGCGGTTTTGGGGCAGGAGCAGCGTGCTGTTGCGGCTGCGCGGCGCGCTGTTGCGGCTGCGCGGCGGCGTGTTGTTGCGGCTGCATCGCGGTGTGTTGTTGCGGCGCCGCGGCACGTTGTTGCGGCTGTACCGGCGCCGGCTTGGATTGCGGCTGCACCGCAGTATATCCGGCCGGATGATTGTTTGCCGCGAGCGGCTTCGGCACGGCAACCTGACCGGGACTCCCCTTATTGACGCTGTCCAAATAGCTGCGATTCTGTTGCGCGACCGCGACGTGCGCGGTTTGCGCCGAGGTCATCGGATAGGTGCGCTGATGTTCAACGGCAATCTGCGCCTGCGTCGGTCGCGCCGTGACGCCGTTCGCGCCACCGTTGTAGGACGTGCGTGAGATGTTGCTCTGATTCACGTAGGAGCCTGGATCGCTGTAATAGTTCCGCGACGACAGCGAGCGGTTCACGTTGGTCACCGAGGTGTTGTACTGGAACGAGTTGCCCTGCCAGCGTCCACCGCGATAGCCCGATCCGTAATAGCCGTAACCATAGTTGATTCCGCCGTAATAGCCGACGTTCTGGCCCCAGTAGCCCCCGTAAAAGCTGTATTGACCGTTATTCCAGCCCCAATAGCCGGGCGTCCACAGTAAGCCGACTTGCGGCGCCGCGACCCATGTTCCCGGGATCCAGAAATAGCCACCCGCACCATAGCCCCAATAGCCGGGCTGCCAGATCAGGTTCGGTTGCGTCGCAGCCGGCTCATAATATTGCGGCAACGCCGGCGGCGCAAAGCCGACCGAAATGCCGATCGACACCTGCGCGTCTACGCGCGACGGAACAGCAAAAATCACGAGCGAGGCCGCGGCCACGATCACGGAAAGTACAACAGCTGAACGCACATCAGCGCCCTCCTCCGGGCGCCTGCTAAGTGTACCGCGCAGTGGCAGCGGTAAGGCATAGTGGAAAGCCCGATAAGTGGTGTTACTCGAAGCGAAGCGCGTCGATCGGATTGAGACTTGCTGCTTTTCTTGCCGGATAATACCCGAAGAAGATGCCGACGAGCGCGGAGAATCCGACCGAGAGAAACACCCACGCGAGCGGTATCTGCGTCGGCCACTTCGCCAATATGGATACGATGAACGTCCCGATAAATCCAAACACGACGCCGATGATTCCGCCGACTGCGGAAAGGACCGTCGATTCCGTCAGAAACTGACGCAGAATCGACGAGCCGCGCGCGCCAAGCGACATCCGCAAGCCGATCTCACGCGTACGTTCTGTAACCGAGACCATCATGATGTTCATGATGCCGATGCCGCCGACGATCAGCGAGACCGNNTCACCGCGCCGGTCGACGATGCAGCCGCTGCGATCGACTGCAGGTTGCGTACCTGAAAGTCGTCCGGTTGTCCGGCCACGATACGGTGGCGCTGCTCGAGCAGTTGCGTCACTTCGGTTTGAACCGAGTCGACCAACGCTGCACTTGAGGCCGAAACCATCAATTGGCTCACCGTCGTTTGGCCGGTCAGCCGCTGCATTGCCGAGGTGTACGGAACCAGAATCGTATCGTCTTGATCGGTGCCCAGGCTGCTTTGTCCGAGCGCCGTGAGCGTTCCGAT
>PMUE01000296.1 GCA_003167055.1 Vulcanimicrobiota bacterium
CGCGTGTTCATCTCCATGAAGTACACGTCGTGGCCGCTGACCAAGAATTCGAGCGTCCCGGCGTTGCTGTAGTGCACGTGTTTGCAGGCGCGCACGGCCATGTCCAGCAACGCGGAGCGCACGGAGTTGGAGAGGTGCGGCGCCGGCGATTCTTCGATCAACTTTTGGTGGGAGGGTTTTTGGACCGAGCAGTCGCGTTCGCCGAACGTCACCACGTTGCCGAACTCGTCGCCCAGCACTTGCACCTCGATGTGCCGCGGATCGATGATCAGCTTTTCCATATAGACGCGTCCGTCTTTGAAGCTCGCTTCGGCTTCGGCGGTTGCGCTTGCGTACGCGCGTTCCATGTCGTGCGAATTCTCGACCGCGCGCATACCTTTGCCGCCGCCGCCGGCTGTTGCCTTGAGCAGCACCGGATAGCCGATCTTCTTGGCAGCGCGCAACGCCTCATCGACCGATTCGAGGATGTCGGTGCCGGGTGTGGTTGCCACGCCGGCTTCGCGCATCACGCGTTTTGCGGTCGCCTTGTCGCCCATCGCGGCGATCACTTCGGGCTTCGGTCCGATGAACGTCAGCCCGTGGTCGGCGCAGATCTGCGCGAAGCGCGCATTCTCGGCTAGAAAGCCGTAGCCCGGATGGATTGCGTCGCAGCCGGTGATCAACGCCGTCGAAATGATATTCGGAATGTTGAGGTAGGAACGCGGCACGGGACCCGGCCCGACGCAAAACGCCTCGTCCGCCTGGCGCACGTGCAACGACTCGCGATCCGCTTCCGAGAAGATCGCGACGGTACGCACGCCCAACTCTTGGCAGGCGCGATTGATGCGCAGCGCGATCTCGCCGCGATTTGCAATGAGAACCTTGGTGAAAATGGTCTACGTCCTATCCTCGGTCGATTTCGAAGAGCACCGCTCCATATTCGACGGGCTCGCCGTCGCTACGTTTGATTGTCACGATCCGCCCCGCGCCGCGGCTTCGCACGGGATTACGGATGCCAAGCGCCTCAATGAAGGCAAGCTCACGGTCGCTCTCGAGCAGATCGCCTTCGGCCGGCGCCGGCCGGCTCAAATGGAAGATCCCCACCAAGTCGGCGCGGATCTGATCGGCTCGGACCGCGTGCGTCTCGATGGCGCCGAGATCGTGCGGCATATCCGGAATCAAGTCCGGATGCAAGGACCGTCGCCCGAGTTCGATCTCTTCGCCCTCGCGCTCAACCCGGAGCCGCAAGAGATCGGTTCCCGCAAGGAGCTCGGCGAGGGCTCGGACGCGCCGGGCGACCGCGGAGGCTGGGTACTCGTCGGACATCGGCGCTAGGCTTTCGCCCTGCCGGGCAATCCCTCCGGCTCTGGCGCAATTTGCGATTTGGACCGATGATATAAGGGATGGCCACACTGGTCCTCTATCCGCACGACCTGGACCTCGGAGAACTGCCCCTTTTACTGGGGAATGTCGGCGTTTCGGTCCACGCGGTCGACTTCAAGCAGTTGCGCGAACGCGGCGGTCTCAAAACCCTGGGCGCCCCGCCGGCAACTGCGATCGTCGTATTGCCGCCGCAGCATTCCGCGCTGGCGTGGATTGCCGACGATCCCGAGGTCGTCGCGATCATGCATCCGCCCGTTACCGGCGCCGCGCTGCTGGCGTCCTTGCGCACCGCCGCCAAGGTCGAGACAGCGCGCACGCTGACGCGCACCGCGCGTGAGGGCGAAGAGCTGCTCGAGATTGGGCGCGCGCTCTCGTCCGAACGTGATCTCCCGACGCTGCAACGCTTGATCGTGCGCAAGGCGCGCGAATTGACGGGTTCCGATGCCGGAAGTCTGTTCGTCATCGAAGAGCACGACGATCAGAAGCGCTTGCGCTTTGCTGTCGCGCAAACCGGTCCGAAGGACGACGGCGTGCTGATGAACGCGTTATTGCCGCTCTCGACGACCTCGATCGTCGGCTATGTTGCGGTCACCGGCGACCCGCTGCGCATCGAGGATGCGTACGCGATTCCCGAGTCGTCGCCGTATCAGTTCAACCGTGGCTTCGACGATAAGAACAACTACCGCACCAAGTCGATCCTGTGCGTGCCGATGCGCAATCTGCACGGCGACGTGATCGGTGCGATTCAACTGATCAACCACAAGCCGAGCTTCCACACCGAACTCGAGTCGCCCGCGCACACCGAAGAGATCGTTCGTCCCTACGACCAGCACGACGAGCGACTGCTGACCGCACTGGCTTCGCAAGCCGCGGTCGCGATGGAGAATGCGCGCCTGGTCGACGCGATTCAAAATCTGTTCGAGCGGTTCGTCCACGCGTCGGTCAAGGCGATTGAAGTCCGCGACAAGTCGACGCAAGGCCACTCCGAGCGCGTCGCTGCGCTAACGGTGGCGCAAGCCGAAGCCATCAACACGATCGACTCCGGTCCGCTCGCCGGGCTGCACTTCACGGTCGAGCAAATCCGCGAAGTCCGCTATGCCTCGCTCTTGCACGACTTCGGCAAGGTCGCGGTACCCGAATACATCTTCGCGAAGGCCAAGAAGCTTCCCGACGGTCGGCTCGATACCGTTCGTCTGCGCTTTTTGCTGGCACTCGAGCAGGCACGCAACAAAGATGACAAAGAGCTCCTGCGTGAACTGCTGAGCAAAGTCGAAGGCGCTAACGAACCCAACGTGGTGGCCGACGCCGGCGACGAGACGCTGCTGCGCGCGATGGAGCGCCGCTATCGCGACGTCGACGGTCCGCGCCCATTGCTCGATCAGGCCGAGTATGACTACCTGACGATCCCGCGCGGCTCGCTCTCGGACGACGAACGTAATCGGATGCAAGAGCACGTCACGCAATCGTTTCTGTTCTTGCGCGAGATTCCGTGGCAGGAAACGCCCTGGCGCGACGTCGCCGATTTGGCCTACGGACACCACGAACATCTCGACGGCACCGGCTATCCGCGCAAGCTCAAAGGCGAAGCGATCAAGCCGCAAGTCCGCATGATGACGATCAGCGATGTCTTCGACGCGCTGACCGCGTCGGATCGGCCGTATAAGAAAGGCATGTCGGCCGAGCGCGCGCTCGACATCCTCGCCAAGGAATTCGCGCAACGCGGCAAGGTCGATCCATTGCTGCTCGACGTCTTTATTCACAAGCGGCTCTACGAAGTCACGAACCGCGAAGACAATAACCCGCTCATCAAGCACGTTTCGTAGGCCATGCGCTCCTGGGTGTGGGTCGCCCTCACGTTGTTCCTCGGAGCGTGCAGTTCCGCGTCGTACACGCCCGCCCCGACGCCGAGCGTCTTCTTCGCGCCGCTCGCTGTGCCGACGCCGCAGTTTCCGGCCGGGATCACGCTTCCAACCGGTATCGTGGCCAACTACATCACCGCGACCGACGTTGCGACCAGCGGCGCGACGATCGGCGCACTCTACAATCAAAGCAACGGCGTCTGGACCGCAATCGCGTATCCGGCGGCAGCTTCAACCGCGGCCTACGGACCCGCCGTTACGACATCGGGGTATCGCGTGGTCGGCAGCTACAAACTGCCGGGAGCGATCGCCGACAGCGCCTTCTCTTACGATTCGGCGTCGAACACCTACGCGCCGATCGCACCGCCGGCGAGCTTCTGCGCACCGAACCTGTGCAACGAAGCAATCGCGCATAGCAGCTACGGCATGACGCTCTTCGACATCGTCGGCAACTGCGACAGCGTCACCATCGCACCGACGCCGCTCTCGTATCCGCTCACCGCGCACGCGTTTCTGTACATTCCCGCCACCGGCACATATTCGTTGATCGATATGCCCAACGCCATCAGCACCACCGCCTACGGGATTTGGATCGACACCGACACCGCCGTTGCCGGCGGGTTCACCGATGCGAACGGCACGCACGGTTACGTGCGCGGTTTAGTGAGCGGCACGATCGTCACGTACGACTATCCCGGCGCGGGCATCACGCACTTCGAAGGCATCACCGGCGCAGGCGGCGCGGGGAACTACAATCTCGCCGGCAACTACAGCAGCGCGACAGTAGGTGCGACCGTCTTCGGCTTCTGGCTTCCGGTTCGCAACTGGACCTTCGGTTCGCCGATCGTACTCGGCGCGGTCAGTGCGAATTCAGTGTACGAAAACACCGTGGTCGGCGTCATGCCTGCCGGCACGTCGTCGAGCGGGTATATCGCGACGGTACCTTAGCGGCGCACACGCATTGAGCTGCCCGATGAACTCGCCGGCACGATGCGCTCGATCCATCCAGGCGTCGCACTCTCGAGATCCCACACGGTGATCCAAATATTTCCATCAGGACCCACCGCGCCACCGAGATACTCGGCGTGGGCGTTGGCGCTATCGGTGTTTGCTTGACCGAGGATAATTCCCGAGGTCGATAGCTCGGCCATACCTCGAGGATTGCCGTCCGGATCGCCGTTCTGAAAATAGACGTTCCCGCCCGCGAATACGGTTGGCCCGTTGAAGTCCCCATCAACCGTCGCGCTCCCGAAGATGAACGACTGCGGCAGGTTCACGTAATTCGCAGCGTAGTTGCTCGCGGCGAGTTGCAGCATTTGTTGCGCGCCCGTGCTGTTGTTCGTCAGGATTCCCCCATAGAAATTGCCGTCGCTTCCCAGTGCGAATTGCGAGAACGAACCAACGTCAGGAGCGTCGGAACTGGCCGAATAGCGCGTCGTTAACATCGGTGAACTGCCCGGCGTAAAGGACAAGACCTCTTGCGGGGGCGCACTTGTACTGGACGGTATTACTGATACGAGCATGTCGCCCGTCGTTGGATTGTTTGCAAGAAATCCCGCACTGTAGCCGGGGGGCATCGTTACGCTGCCGACTGCCAAATGCGTGGTAGGATTAAAGCCGGAGACCGAGCCATTCTGCGTATACCAGAGATTCTGGTCGCTGCCGACGGCCAGATAATAGCTTTGCGCCTGTGCGACCGGGTACTCCGTGATGGTGCCCGTGAGGGTAATGTTTCCGATATTCGCGGTGCCCGAACCCCGAAGATATTCCGTGAACCACAGCGTACCGTCGGGTCCATTGACGATCCAGTAGGGACAGCGAGCCGAGCCACCAGTCAGTGGATAGGTCGCAAGAACGCCGGCGGTTGTCATCTTATCAATCGCACCGCTGCCGCCGACCGCGTTCGGACATTCCGTAAACCACAGATTGCCGTCGCTGGCCGCGACGATTGATATCGGATAGAAGCCGGAGTCGACGGGGAAACTCGTCGCACTCAACTGCGGGACGGCAGCAGGCAACGGCGTCGCGGTTGCACCGCCGGTCGGACTAGACGTCGGTGACGGCGAAGGCCCGTTGGGTGTGACGTAGATCGCGAACACATAGGTTTGATTCGCGGCAAATGTTACCGGCGTCGATCCCGGGGCGAACGTCACGACCTGACCCGATGCGATCACCGGACCGGCGACGAGTTGCCATCCCAGCGACGCGTGCGTCGGATCGTAGAAGACGAGCGAAAACGTGCCGTCGGTACTCACTGTCTCGGGTAGCGTTATCGCGAAGCCCGGGTATCCGCTCAGGGTCAACGCAGTTGTCGCTGTAAACGAAATATAGAGCAGCGGGTCATTGGACTGTGACGTGGCCCGACGCTTCACTTGAATGACCGGCAGACCGGCCGGCGAGTACGCCTGCGTTGCAATCGACGTTTGCGCACCGCCTCCGCTCGTCGCCGCGGTCAGGTTGATCGTTCCTGAGAAATTTGAGACCGGCGGCATGGCCACCGCGCCGCCCCCCGCCGGATAGGAGATCGTGGCCGAAGCGGTCGGCCCGGTTCCCGGAGTCGTCGTCGCAGTCGGGGTTGCCGACGCGCTCGGCGCTATGGTGGGCACGCCGCCTGAACCCCCGCTGCCCCCGCACGCCGCTGCCAGCGCGGCAAGCAAAAAGAGACCGAACGGAAGGAGCGGTGAGCGGAGCTTCATGCCGCTAGTGTTCGGGGCGGGCGCTTAGGGTCCCATGGCCCGCACGCCGGCCCGTTCCTCGTCGTCGAGTGCATCGAGCAGCGCCCGGTAGTGCGGCGCAATCTCGGCCAGCGGCACCAGCGCGAATGCGCGGTCACACAAACGCGGGTGCGGGACGATCAAATCACCGTCCTCGATCTCTTGGTCGCCATACAGCAAGATATCGAAGTCGATTCGTCGCGGGCCGCAGCGTTCGCCGGTTTCCTCGCGCCCCAGCTCACTTTCAAGCCATTTGAGCCCGTGGAGCAACGGCCGGGGTTGCAGTTTCGTATCGAGCCCGACGACCGCGTTGACGAACTCCGGCTGATCGGTCTTCCCCCACGGCGCCGTGCGATAGAGCGACGAAACGGCGCTCACTTCGCCGAGCGCGCGCAGCGCGTCGATCGCTTCGCGAACCTGACGCTCGGGCTCGTCGAGATTCGAGCCTATCCCGATGTAGGCGCGGGTCATGGCCACGGCTCGCGTTGCCGGACCAGCCGCACCGACGGTGTCGCGCCGTCGAGCAGCGCGGGTTTCGCAATCGAGATGTCGGCAACCACAATGCGCTCGTCGTTCGCGACGGCATCGAGAATCACGCTCGCCAAGCGTTCCAGCAACGCATAGGAGTGCGTTTGGACGATCTCAACGATGCGCCGGTGTATCTCGGCATAGTTGATTGTGTCCCGTAGATCGTCGCTCTCGGCGGCGCGGGAAAGATCGAGCTGCAGCACGAGATCGACGCGGAACGGCTGCGCCGTCGCGCGTTCCCGTTCGTGCACGCCGTGCCGGCCTTGCACCACGATGTCGTGGAGAACTATCCGGTCCATCCGCGCGGCCTCCAGTCACGCACGATGGCATCCGAAACGCTGATCACGTCGCGGTTTTGGGCCACGTCGTGCACGCGGACGATGTCGATGCCGGCTGCGATGCCCAGCGCCGTCGTCGCCGCCGTACCGTAGATACGCTCGTGCGCCTCGCGTCCGGTCAACTTGCCGATCGTCGATTTTCGCGACGTGCCGAGCAGCGTGGGAAAGCCCAACTCGCAAATGCGGTCGAGGCTTCGCAGCAAGCGAATGTTATGGTTCGGCGACTTGCCGAATCCGATGCCCGGATCGAGCATGATCCGTTCGGGCCCGATCCCGGCGAGCAGCGCGCGCTCGGCACAATCGCGCAAGAACCCGGTAACCGCATCGACCACATCTTCCTTATAGTTCGTACCTTGTTGATTGTGCATCACGGAGACCGGCATGCCGAGCTCGGCCGCGGCGACGAGCAGTTCGTCGGGTGCGCCCCAGACGGAATTAACGATGTCGGCGCCGGAAGCGTGCGCCGCACGTGCGACCGAGGGCTTGTAGGTGTCGACCGAGATCACGGCGTCGCGCAGGCGTCCGCGCACGCCGGTAATCACCGGCACGACCCGCGCCAATTCGGTCGCCTCGTCGATCGGTTCGTGCCCCGGGCGCGTCGACTCGCCGCCAATGTCGAGCATATCGGCGCCGGCATTCCACTGCCGCACTGCGTAGTCGATCGCCGCGTCGATTTGCGTGCGACCGTCGCCCGAGAACGAATCCGGCGTCACGTTGACGATCGCCATGAGGTACGTGCGCTCACCCCACACAAAGCTGCGCCCACGAAGGCGCATCACGCCGCGACCAGCCACCATTCCCGCAGGGTGGCAACCAAGAACGTGGAGCCGGTGACGACGATCACATCATTCGCCGCCGCACTCCGGCGCGCGATCGACAACGCTTCGACCGGATCGCCGACGCAGCGCCCCCAGGCGCCAATCGACTCGGCGATGCGCAACAGACGCATAGGCTTCGTAGCCTCGCGCCCGGCAATTTCAAACGAGGTGAACACAAAATTCGACGGCAACGTCGCGAAGGTACGCAAGATCTCCGCCGCGTCCTTGCTCGCGCCGATGGCGACCACAAACGTGAAGTGCCGGTCTTCGTACCGCTCGCGCAGCGACCGAACCAGCTGATCGGCCTTCTCGACGTTGTGAGCAATATCAAAGACCAGCGTCGGATGCCCCGGATACACTTCCATGCGTCCGGGGATCAGCAGATCGGCGAGTGCGGCTTCGGTCGCTTCGCGGCTGGGCCGTAGCGGCTCGGGCAAAGTTTCCATCGTCACGATCGCGGTCGCCGCATTGCGGCGCTGAAAGCCGCCGAGCATGCGTGTAACGATCGAATAGCGCGCGTGCGGCGTCACCACGTCGAAGCCCTGCGCTTCACGTTCGAGCTTCACGTTGTCGATGGGAATCGCTTCCGGGCGCGCGTCCACGAGCGGCGCACCGGCCTTGCGCGCTTCATCGGCGATCACGCCAAAGGCGGCCTCGTCTTCGGCCGCTACGACAAGCGGAATGCCGGACTTGGCGATGCCGGCTTTCTCGCGCGCAATGCCTTCGATCGAATCGCCCAGGACATCGGTGTGATCCAGTCCGACCGACGTGATCGCGGCAACCACCGGAACGAGCACGTTGGTTCCGTCGAGCCGCCCGCCCAGACCCACCTCGACCACCGCGATGTCGACGTTCTCTTGCGCGAAGTAGAGTAACGTGAGGGCGAGCAGCGTTTCGTAGTAGGTCGGACGCCCGTGCGCTTGCGCCGTGCGCTCGATCGCGGGCATCATCTCCTCGAGCAACGCAGCAAAGCGTTCCTCGCTCACCGCGACGCCGTCGATCCGTGCGCGTTCCGTCATCGAACGCAGATGCGGCTTGGTGTGCAGCCCGGTACGTTTTCCGCTGCGCGCCAGGGCAGCGGCGATCATCGTTGACGTAGAGCCTTTGCCGCTCGTACCCCCCACCTGCACGGTCGGGTAACGCGTCTGCGGATCGCCCAGTTCGTGCATGAACACGCGCATCCGTTCGAGCCGGTACGGCATTCGCCTCGACACGGTCTCGTTGATCGTCGCGAGCAGATAGGTTTGCGCTGCCTCAAAGTCCATCATGGTACTCTACCCGCCCCTACCCGTCGGTGACGCGATCGGCGAGCAATTCGAGCGCGTGCGGCAAAACCGGGGCGATCACTGCCAGCGATTCCGCCACTGCCTTGGGGCTACCCGGAAGATTTACGATCAACGTGCGATGTCGAACGCCGGCGACCGCGCGCGAAAGCATCGCCGTGCGCACGAGCGGGACGCTCGCGGTCCGAATGGCTTCGGTTATTCCCGGCACGTCGTAATCGAGCACCGCCGAGGTCGCCTGCGGCGTGCGATCGCGCGGACCAAGCCCCGTTCCACCGCTGGTCAAGATCAACGCTGCACGTCCGCTGTCGGCAAGATCGATCAACTCGGCCTGCAGTGCACCGGGGTCGTCGGGCAAGATCAGCTCGCGCACGATCTCATATGCGCCGCCAAGTTGCTCGCGCATCACCGGAAGGCATCCATCCGCGCGGCTTCCTTGCGCCGCGCGATCCGAGAGCACGATTAAGGCCGTTGCGAAACCCACTCGCCGCTCTTTCCGCCGCTCTTCGAAAGCAGCCGCACGCTTTCGACCACGATACCTTTGTCGACGGCTTTAGTCATGTCGTAGATCGTGAGCGCCGCGATGCTGGCTGCGACCATCGCTTCCATCTCTACGCCGGTCTGCGCCGACGTGGTCGCGCTTGCCTCGACGCGCAGCAGCCGGTCGTCGTCCCACGAGAACGTGACCTCGACGTGTGCCAGGGGCAACGGATGCGCGAGCGGTATCAGCCCGCCGGTCTGTTTTGCAGCCATGATGCCCGCAAGTTGCGCGGCCACGAACGCGTCGCCCTTCGGCAGCGTTGCGTCGCGGAGTGCTTGGGCGGCCTGCGGACTCATGCGCACCAGCGCCTGCGCTCGCGCGGTGCGCGCGGTCACGGGTTTGGTGGAAACATCGACCATGGAAATGCCGCCGTCGGCCAGGATATGTGAGGGTTTCTGCACGGTTATATGTAAACGCCTTAGGGAATGACGCTATTCCAGGACACCAGCGGCGATCCTCGGGCGGCTCGCGCGTTCGTGGCCGATGTGCTTGCGTGGTTTGGCGCAGTCGGCGATGCCGCGATGGGAAACGAGCCGGGCTTCGCGGTTCGAAAAGCCTCGCTCGCAGTTGCGCTCGCACAGACGGCCGCGCTCCCGGAATCCGACTGGCATGCACTCTACTACGCCGGCCTGCTGCACGCCATCGGTGCGCTCGACAACCCGGCTTACCGCAAGGGCGAAGAGCTCTCCGAGCGCATCGCGCGGATGGAGAGTTGGGATGCGCCGGCACAGGGTGCGCAGATCTGCGAAATGATCGGTGCGTTGCCGCCCGAGACCGCCGACAACGTGCGTTGGCAGCATGAGGCGTGGGACGGCACCGGTTATCCCGACTTACTGCGCTGGACCGGCATCCCTCGTCCGGCACAATTTCTTGGCATGGCCGACCGTTTTATCCGCGCCCACGATCCGGAGGAGACGCTGAGCCACATCGGGTTGGAAAGCGGCCGCGCGTTCAATCCCGAAACCGTGCGGACGTTTTCGCGGTGGTTTCATTTGAGCGGCGCCGAGATCGAGCTGGTGCCTCCGCCGGTGGACGCATTGCGCGAAGTGGGGTCGGGCGCGCAGGTGTTGCTCGAGCGCTTCGCCGATCGCGTCGATGCCCACAACGGCGTCAACGAGCGCTGGCGGCGCGTTGCCCGGATCGCGATGGGTTCGGCCGTGGCACTGGGCCTGGGAAATGAAGAACGGCGGGACCTCGCACTTGCGTGCCGGATCTTTGGAGCCGGCGAGATTACGGATAAAACGATCGAGGACGAAGCCTTCGATCCGCTTGCGCGCTTAGGTGTCGAGCAGCGCGCGCGCAACGCAACCGCGGCAGCCGAGCTTGCGGCGCCCTAAGCGACGTTGCGTGAGGCCGCGCGCATCGTCGGCGCACGCGGC
>PMUE01000255.1 GCA_003167055.1 Vulcanimicrobiota bacterium
GGTGCGATTGCGATTGTCGGTCGCAGCATCAATCACGACCGCCATTCCGTGCGGGCCGTAGCCCTCGTACCGCAGTTCCTCGATCTCTTTTTCACCCGCGCCGCTCGCACGCGCAATCGCGCGTTTGACGTTGTCGGAGGGCATGTTGTGTTCGCGCGCCTTCTCGACCGCGATCTTGAGCCGGTGATTGGATTCGGGATCCGGCGATCCTGATTTTGCGGACAGCGTGATCTCGCGGCTCAGCCGCGTAAAGAGCGCGCCGCGCTGCGCGTCGGTTTTGCCCTTGTCGAGCTTGATGTTTTGCCACTTACGACCCATACGATTGCCTTCTCTTCGTTATCCCGGACCCACAATCCACGTTTTGAACCACATCCGCCAGTCCCATTGCTCCCACGAGATCGGAACCGCCGCGAGGATCGGATAGAAGAACACGAAGGCGCCGGCGATCAGCACCACCGTCGCAATGGTAGCGCCGAGTGCCACGGAGCGGCTGGTGCGGTCACCGCGCTGCTTGGCCCATACCCACAGCTGCTGCAGCACGATCGCGTTGCACAAACAGATCAGTGGGATATCCACATAAAAATGGTAGGCAAAGGTGATGCGCGGGGACTTCACCCACGGCAGCCACTGCAAGAGATAGGTGATGACGATGAGCGCGTAGGCTTTATTCTTACGTATCCACGCAAGCGCGGCGACGATGGGCACGGCAATGAGCCCGAGCCACATCAAGATCGGGTTGGGCATCGAGGTGATCTCCTCGACACAGCAGCCCTTCGGATCGTTCTTGTCGGCACGGCCATCGTGGTAGTAGTACGCGATCGGAACGTAGTCGAGCGGCCACTCCCAGAACTTCGAGGAATAGGGGTGCGTCGCCACCAGCTTGTCGTGATATTCGAACATCGTGTACTGACGGTTTACGACGTCATTGAAGTTGTGAATTTCGTTGGGATCGGGCGACTGGCGCACCAGGTCGGGCACCCAAGCCAGCGCGTAGACCGTTGCGCTGATAAAGAGAATCGTCGCCAACGCGCCGTCGAGGCGGAAGCCGCGCGGGTTGCCCCACAGCGCCGGCTTTTTCGCGGCGACATAGCGCTGCAGCCAGACGCAGATTAGCACCACGAAGCTGACGCCGAAACCCATGACGCCGTACCACTTCGAACTGACCAGCAGCCCGAGGGCGATGGTGAAAACCACCAGCCACAGGGTCGCGGACGATCCGCGCTCGCGGCGATCATCGGCGCGAATCTCATTTTGCTCGTAGGTCGCGCTGCCGTCGGGCGTATCGTAGGTGACGCTCGGATCGGCACGATAGCTCAGCGTGAAATCCTCGCCCGAATAAACTAACGCACCGGCGCGATTCGCCGATTTGTTGCCGACGCTAATACGCGGCTTTCCGCTCGTGCCTTGGATGCTGCCGCCGTCGGGCGCGTAAAGCGAGCGGTTTGGCCCATCAACGAGCGCATACGAACCGTCGGGGAACGTATACTCTTGCGCGCCGTCGGCGAACCAACCGCGAAAGAGCCAATAGCGCAGCGCGAGGTAGACGCCGAGCGCGACGTACAGCGTCACGACGGTGCTCGAGGGTGCATCGAGATGCGACGCCGGCTTCACCGCAAAGGTCCAGAGCAAATCCCACAGCCCGACGATGATGAGACCGACGGCCACGGAGGCGCCGGCCGCAGCCGCGTAGGCCCACGCCGGAATGACCGTATGCGTGCGCGACTCGACCTGCGATGCGATCCAAAACCGATAGAACGCGTACACCGCGCCGAGCGAGAAGACGACGACGAAACCTTCGGGCGTACCGATGCGCGACTGCACGAAGTGCATGCCGTCGCACAATAAGAAGAACGCCGCAATCGAGGCGAAGAGCGTCGAGCCGGTCACGCGCTTAGCAAAAGCGTAGAGCAGCATGATCACGATCGCGCCGAAGACGACGTCGAGAAAACGCCAGCCCCACGAGGTGTCGCCGTGACCGAGTCCGCCGAACAGCATGACCGAGAGCGTTATCAGCAGCTTGGTCAGCGGCGGGTGCGTGTTCTCGTAGATACGCATGTTCTTGAGATACTCTTCAGCGGCGCGCGCGAAGTAGATCTCATCGAAGATCTTGTCTTTCGGATACCAATACCGGAAGAACGAAAGCAGGAAACTCACGACACCGAACACGCCCATCGCGACGTAGTCGACCGTGGTCATAATCGACAGGCCTTCGCGCGGCGTGAAGTAGTCGCGCACGCGCTTGAACCAGGGTTTGGTCTCGGTTTCTTCGTCTTCGCTTTCCGCCGCTGCGCCGGCCGCCTTCGGGGCGCGGGCAGGAACGCTCACGGCGTCGGGCGCCGAGCCGAGATAGGCGTAGCCGAGCGCGAAGAACGTGCCGACCGCAATGATCGCGTAGAACGAGTTGAGCGGACCCCACAGATCACGCGAGTCGATTCCAGGCGTATGATTGGTCACCACCGAGAGAAATTGCAGCGCGTAGATCTGGTTCGCGAAGAGCACGATGCTCAGGACGATCGCGCCCCACAAGTAGCGCCGGGCGATCGGAATGCATGCCGCGCAAAAGAGCACGGCATCGAAGCTATAGCGCTCGTGCATGCGGGTGGAAAGGATGAAGAACGCCAGCAGCGCGATCGCGCAGGATTCCATGAACGCCGACGCCGTGCGCTCTTGCAGGTAGCGCCACACCACGAGCCCCAGCGATGCTATGACTAACGCAATGCCCCACACGTACTGGGGGAGCTGGAGCGGACCCCAACTGGGGATCAGCATGCTGTCTTTGGTCCACATCTCGCCACGGATCGCCCAAAGATTAAACGCGTTGACCGTGTTGTAGTCGTACACGCTCGAGCCGAATTCGTACCGCTGCAGCAGCCACTGCAGCGCCGCGATCGGGTTGGCGGTCGGGTGGAACGGCAGCACCAGGAGAATCGAAAACAGGAAGGCTGCGAGGATGCCGGCAGCTGTAGCGTAGAGGCGGTCGCGGCGGCGCGCGGAGTCGGCAAACGCGAACGCAAGGAACAGTACGATCAGCACCGCTGCCTGCGGCTTGATCAGCAGCGAGTAGGCCAGGCTGACCCAGGCCGCCGGAATCGCCCACGAAAACGTTCCGATCGGCGTATCGTCGCTCTTTAAAAGAAGATACGCGCCAAGGAGGGCAAAGCCGCCGGCGACCGAGTCGATCTGTCCCCAGTCGGCCGAGTTCATGATCGTCGCGGGGTTGAGCAAATAGACCGCGGCCGCGCCCAGCGCAATTGCCGGCGCAGCGAAGCGCCGGCCGATGGTGTAAATCAGCCAACCGACGCCGAGGTCGGCCAGCACCGCGGGCAACTTGACCACGACGCGCAGCAGGTTGTACTGCGGATCCATCGCCCGGAACGGTGCCCATAGGTGCCCGAAGACCGCGAGAATGTAGAAATAGCCGGGCGGATAATCGGCGAAAGTCGTCTTGGCATAGAAGTGCGACAAACCGTTGTCGAGCAGCGAGATCGTCCAGGCCACAAACGTGGTGACGTCGGTCGCGAATCCGGTCGATCCGATGAACAGCAAACGCAAGCCGAGGCTCCCGAGGAGCAGCAGCGGGAGTGCGTACGGGAGCGTGCGCTCCCAGACGGACGTTTGGACGTTCGTCCTGGCGTTCACGGTAAGACGGGCCTCCGGTCAGCCGACAGGTTCGGCGAGCGTTTCGAGCAGGTAATCGCGCAACGTACGATTGGGATGGCGTTCCACGACGGCCATAGGTTCTGCAACGGCACGCATCGCCGCCTCTCGGGCGCCAAGTTCTTCGAGCGCCTCGACCACCCGCGCCACCTCGGTGCTATCGAGCGCACGTTGCGATCGGTACGCGGCGGCGACGACCTCACGGGCGGGTGAGGGCGGCCGGGCGAGCGCCCACGCGACCGGAAAACTCCACTTGCGCCGCAACAGATCCCCGGCGACCGCCTTCCCCGTGCGGTCGGCCGACGCCCAGATTCCGAGCAAGTCGTCGCGCACTTGGAACGCCATCCCGTAGGCGCGCCCGACCTTTGCGTAGCCCTCGACGCGTTCGGCGTCCGCTCCGGCGCAGCACGCGCCGAGCGCACACGCGGCTTCGAACAGCGCGGCGGTCTTACACGCAATCATCACGTCGTAATCAGCGAGATCCACGTGCGGTTCACTTTCGAACTGTAAATCCAGCGATTGTCCGTCGCACATCGTGCGGTGCGCGCCGTGCAGCCGTTCGATCACGTCGAGTGCGCGCGTCGGACCGAGGAGGGTCTTTGCGCGCATCAGCGTTAGAAAACTGAGCGCGCACATCGCATCGCCAGTATTGACCGCCTGGGCGATACCGTAGACGCTCCACAGTGTGCGGCGACCGTGACGAAATTCATCCCGATCTTCGATGTCGTCGTGCACCAGCGAGTAGTTGTGCAAGAGTTCGACCGCGGCAGCAGCATCAAGCGCGTTCTCGATCGGACCGCCCTCGGATTCGCAAATGCGCATGAGCATCGTCGGGCGCAGGCGCTTGCCGCGCCGTGCCGGCCCGTGCGGCGGATAACCAAAGTGGTAGGCGAGCATATCCGCAATCGCGGCCGATCCGCCGTACTCGCGGACACACTCGCTGAGGTGGGCTTCGAAACGCTCAGACGGGTTGACGAGTGAGCTCCTCCATGCGCGCCTGCACTTGATCGACCAGCCATCCTGGCGTCGACGCGCCGGACATCAGGCCGGCGACCGTAACACCGTCGAACCACTCGGGCCGCAGTTCATCGGGACCCTCGATATGGTGCGAACGCGCGCCGTGTGTTTCGGAAAGCTCGGCAAGGTGCTTGGTGTTGGCCGACGTCTTGCCGCCAACCACGACCATCACCTCGACCTCGTCGGCCAGACGCAGCGCTTCGCTCTGCCGATTGTTCGTGTCGGTGCAGATCGTGTTGACCGCGCGCACTTCGTAATACTTCTCGCTTAATGCTTTGACGATATCGCTGAAGCGCTCGCGCGAGTAGGTCGATTGCACGACGACGCCCATGCGGCTGCCACGCGGTAACTTCGCGACGTCTTCGACGGTCTCGATGCACCACGCGCCCGGCACGTGACTGAGCGTGCCTTTGACTTCCGGGTGCAGCGGATCGCCGATCACGATGATCTTGTAACCCTCGGCCTTGAGCTTCTCGGCCTGCACGTGAATCTTGGTCACCATCGGGCAGGTTGCATCGATGATTTCGAGGCCCTTGGTCTGCGCTTTTTCGAAAACTTCGACGGGAAGGCCGTGGGCGCGCACAAACAGTGCGCCGCTCTCGACGTCGTCGACGCTCGCAGCATTGCGCAAGCCGCTCGCTTCGAGCGTTGCAACGGTTTGCGGATTATGCACGACGTGACCGAGCGTGGTCACGTCGCTGCGCTGCGCAATCGCTTCTTCGGCTTTCTTCACTGTGATCGCGACGCCGAAGCAGAATCCCTGAACCTTAGCCTTGCGAATTTCCATCGATGCTTTCCCGTAAGGCCCAAATAGCGCCCATTACGTCATCGGTGAACTTCGCCAAGTCTTCGCGGGTTGCTTTCCGGTCTGCCGGCAGCGACATCGGTTTACCGAATACGACTTTGATCTCACCCAGCCGGCCGGCATGGGCGCTCCCTATGATGCAGGCGGGCACCACCGGGGCGTTAGCGAGCGACGCCAACAGCGCGACGCCGGTCTGCGGCTCCTTGTCGCCGTGGACGTTGCGCCCGCCTTCGGGGAAGATGCCCACGCAGCCGCCGCCGCGTAGGATCTCGACGGAGCGCTTGATCGCCGCCCTGGCACTGCCCTGACGGTCGACCGGATACGCGCCGACCGCCGTAATGAGCGGTCCGAGGACGGGAATCTCAAAGAGCTCTTTTTTTGCCATGTAGCTGATCCGGCGCGGGCAACATGCGCCTAACAGCGGCGGATCGAGATTGGAGATGTGGTTGCAGGCGACGATGAGCGGTCCGCTCATCGGCACGTTTTTCTTCCCGTACGCGCGCAGCCGCCAGAACACACCAAATGTGCGAATCAGTCCCTTGGCGAGTCCGTAGAGGCTCACCGCGCGCGCTCGACGAGGCCGGCAATCTCACTCACTACGTCGTCGACGCCGATCGAGCTGGAATCGACGACGTGCGCGTCCGGGGCGGGGGCCAGCGGCGAAACCGGGCGCTCGCGATCGAGGCGGTCACGTTCCTCGATCTCCTGCGCGAGCTGGTGCTCGCTAATATTGTCGCCGGCCGCGAGGAGTTGCGCGCGCCGGCGCTCGACACGCGCCTGCACTGAGGCGGTGAGAAAGATCTTCACTTGCGCAAACGGCAGGACCACGGTCCCGATATCACGTCCGGCCATGACGACCGGCCCCCCCGCGGAAATCTCGCGCTGGCTGCGCACCATCGCTTCGCGCACGCGCGCGTGCGCCGCGATCGTCGAGACGATCGCCGTAACTTGATTCGATTGCAGTGTCGCTTCGTCGAGTTCCGCGCCGGCGGCGACGATACGAAACCCAAGCGGGGCATCGGCATCGAGCGTGACCCTGACGTTAGCAGCCGTCCATAGGCGCACCAGCGCGCTCTCATTGTCGGCGTCGATGCCGCTGCGCAGCGCAAGAAATGCGAGCGCGCGATACATCGCCCCCGTATCCAAATACAAAATGCCCAACGCTTGCGCGAGCCGGAACGCGACCGTCGTTTTTCCCGACGCAGCGGGGCCGTCGATCGCGATTTGCAGGTGAGACGGGACGCTCATGGTCGCCCCGCCGATTCGCCGAGGGGTCGCTTTACACCCCGCGGCTAAGTCCAGTGACCTGTGATGCCAGGATATGTAATGACGCTGTCCGCGTTCGGGATGAGACACGAGAAGTGATGAGCGACAAAAGGACGCCTTTGCGAGCGAAGAGCGACGTGGCTCGCCCGAACGCGGACAGCCCTCCGGGCCATGGGCAGCACGGGCGCACTGGCATCGTTGCTCATCGGTCACAGAGCTACGACTATGCTCCCTCTTCGCGCCTCGCCAATCGCACCCGTGGTGCCCATGACGGCATCACACATCCTGGCATCGCAGGTCACTAACGGTGGCAAAAACACGGTCGGTCTTCTTCTGTAACGCGTGCGGCTTCGAATCGACGCGATGGCTCGGCCGTTGCCCGCAATGCGAAGCCTGGAACTCCTTCGACGAGCGTCCCTTCGCTGTGCCCACGCGTGCGGCTAAAGCGGTCGCGAGCGCACGCGGCGCGGCGCCAGTGGCGATCGAATTGGGCGCGATCGATAGCGCAAAGATTGCGCGCCTGCAGAGCGGCATGGGCGAATTCGACGGTGTCCTCGGCGGCGGGATCGTCCCGGGTAGCGTCACGCTGATCGGCGGACCGCCGGGTGCCGGCAAATCGACGCTGCTGTTACAAATCGCCGGTCGCCTTTGCAAGAACGGTCGCGTCGTCTACGTCTGCGGCGAAGAGTCGGCCGCGCAAGTGAAACTCCGCGCGGAGCGGCTCGGCATCGACGCGCCGTTGCTGGTGCACGCCGAAACCAACCTGCGCGCGGTGCTCGATGCGCTCGAACGCACCGATCCGGTCGCCCTGATCGTCGATTCGATTCAAACCGTGTGGTTGCCCGACGCCGAATCCTATGCTGGAAGCGTGACCCAGATTCGCGATTGTACGCAGGCCTTGATGGAGTTCTCCAAACGGACCGGCTGCGCGACGTTCATCGTTGGGCACGTTACCAAAGACGGCGCGATCGCCGGTCCGCGCCTGCTCGAGCATCTGGTCGACACCGTGCTCTACTTTGAGGGAGAGACCACCGGCGAATACCGCATTCTGCGAGCGTATAAGAACCGTTTCGGTTCGATCGACGAGATCTGCGTGTTCGCCATGCACGACCGCGGCCTCAACGAGGTGCACAATCCCTCGGAATTATTTCTCGCTGGTCGCGAAGAGCGCCCGAGCGGCTCGTGCGTCGTGGCATCGATCGTCGGATCGCGTCCGGTCCTCGTCGAGGTGCAGGCGCTGGTCGGTGAGAGCAGTTACGGCACGCCGCGGCGGTTGGCCAACAATCTCGATCAAGCGCGGCTCGCGATGATCCTTGCTGTGCTCGAACGCCGCGTCGGTATGCATCTCGGCACGCACGACGTGTATGCATCGGTTGCGGGCGGTTTACGAGTGAACGAGCCGGCAGTCGATTTAGGCATAGCGCTCGCGATCGCATCGTCGTTTCGCGACCGGCCCTTGCCACCCCACAGCGCGGCGTTCGGCGAACTTGGTCTCTCCGGCGAATTGCGCAGCGTGAACGCGAGCGCGCGACGCGAGGCCGAGGCCCGTAAGTTAGGCTATCGCACGATCTTCTCGCCGGAGCAGTATCGCGACGTCGCCTCGGCGATTGCCGCAGCGCTCTCGTAGCATGGCGCTGTTTGAAATCGTCCCGAACCTCTCGGAGGGACGCGACGAGAGCACGATCGATGCAGCGGTCGACGCGGTGCACGCCACCGGCGCACGGGTACTCCATCGCACCAGCGATCCGGTGCATCATCGCAGCGTGCTGACGATCGCCGGTGACGGCAAGCGCGTGCTCGATGCAGCGGTGGCGCTGGCCGGTATCGCGGTAGAGCGCATCGACCTGCGCGCGCATCGGGGCGCGCACCCGCGCATCGGTGCACTCGACGTCCTCCCGTTCGTACCGCTGCGCCGTGCGTCGCTCGCCGACGCGGCCGCGCTCGCGCATGAAGCCGGGGCGCGCATCTGGGACCGCTATCGCGTACCTTCCTTTTTCTATGGTGCCGCCGCGCGGGCACCGCAGCGTGCATTGCTCGCCGACGTGCGTGCCGGTGAGTTCGAGGGGCTCGAGGCACGCTTTGCGCAGCTGCCCCCCGACGTAGGGGAAATCCCCAGGCACGAGCGCGCCGGCGCGATTGCAATCGGCGCGCGGAACCTCCTCGTAGCGTTCAACGTTGAGCTCGAGACGGGCGATCTGGCTCTTGCCAAAGCAATCGCGCGATCGGTGCGTGAACGATCGGGAGGATTGCGCGGATTGCGTGCACTTGGCTTACGCTTGAGCGAGGGGGTCGTGCAAGTCTCGCTCAATGTCACAGACGTTGACGCGACGCCGCTGTACCGTATCGTTGAGTTAATCGCGCGCCTGGCCGCCAAGAACGACGTCGCGATCCGCCGAAGTGAATTGATCGGTCTTATTCCGCGGACCGCGGTGGAAACATCGGCCCGCTACTATTTGGGGACACTGTGAAACAACTCGCCATCCTGACTGCTTGCGTTCTGGTCATGCTCGCAGGCTCAAGTGTTCGCGCGCAGCAAACCGGCGGCCCCGGTGACGCCGGCATCTATACAACGACGCTGCCGAACGGCTTGCGAGTAGTGGTGGTCGAGGATCACGCGGCGCCGGTCGTGCAAACGTCGGTCTGGTATCACTTCGGCTCGCTCGACGAGACCAAAGGCAAAACCGGGCTCGCGCACGCGACCGAACACATGATGTTCCGCGGCAGTCCCGGCCTTACGGCGGAGCAGCTCGCCGATATCGGCAGCGCGATGGGGGGCAGCTTCAATGCCAATACGCGCGAGGCGCTCACCCAATATCTCTACGCCGTGCCGGCCGAAGATCTGGACGTGGCGCTGCACATCGAGGCCGCGCGCATGGCGGGCGTGGACGACAGCCAGAAACAATGGGATCTTGAGCGGGGCGCCATCGAGCAGGAAGTGGCGCAGGATCTCTCCAGTCCCGTCTATGTGCTCTACACCAAACTTCGCGGCACGCTGTTCAAGGGAACGCCTTATGAGCACGATGCGCTGGGCACACGGCCATCCTTCGAGAAAACAAACGCCGCCATGCTCAGGGCATTTCATGACGCATGGTACGCACCCAATAATGCCATTCTCATCATCGTAGGCGATGTCGATGCGGCAGCCACGCTCTCCGAGGTGAAGTCGCTGTTCGGCCCGATCAAAGCAAAGAAACTGCCGCCGCGGCCGAAATTCGAGCTCGGTCCCGTTCAGCCTGTCGCGCTCGCCTCGTCCACCGATCAGCCCACTGGAACACTCCTTGTCGCGTTCCGCACCACCGGTCTTGACAGCGCGGATTTTCCCGCGCTCGAAGTTCTTTCCGACGTGCTGAGCAATCACCGATCCGAATTGTACGGACTCGTGCCGAAGGGCGAAGCGCTCGATGCGAGCTTCTCGCTGGCGCCACTGCCCAAAGCCGGCCTCGCTTACGCCGATGTGGAGTTTCCCGGCGGGCCGGATCCCAAAATCCTCACAAATGAGGTGAAAACCATACTCGCCCATGTGGCGCAGGCCGGCGTACCGCCGGAACTAGTCGAGGCAGCCAAGATTGAGGAGCGTCGCGAAGACGCGTTCGAGAAGAATTCGATCGCAGGGCTCGCCGATGTGTGGTCCGACGCGGTCGCGCTCTACGGACTGCAATCGCCGAGCGATGATCTCGTTCGTATCGAGAAGGTGACCGTGGACGACGTGGACCGCGTCGCGCGCAAATATCTCGACATTGCCAACGCCAGTACAACCATCCTCACGCCAACTACGTCCGGCGCGCCGGTCGCCTCGGCGGGCGGTTACGGTGGCCAGGAAAACATCTCGCTCGGCGAAGCCACGCCGACCGCGCTGCCGTCCTGGGCCGAAAGCGCGCTTAACAGGCTTGAAGTGCCGCCTTCAACGCTCGATCCGGTCGTCAGCACGCTGCCGAACGGCATCACGCTTATCGTGCAGCCGGAAAGCGTCAGCGACACTGTCACCGTCTATGGCCATATCCGCAACCGGCCCGAGACCGAGACGCCGAAAGATCAGGAAGGCGTGGCCGAAGTGCTGGCGCAACTATTCTCCTATGGCACGCAGACGCTCGACCGCGTGCAGTTCGAACAGGCGCTCGACGAGATCGGCGCGCAGGAGACTGCGGGCACGGACTTCTCCGTGCAGGTCATGACGAAGGATTTCGATCGCGGCACGCAATTGCTCGCGGATAATGAGTTGCGTCCGGGCCTGCCCGAACGCGCCTTTGCCGTCGTGCGCGACCGCACCGCGCTGGTGGCCG
>PMUE01000268.1 GCA_003167055.1 Vulcanimicrobiota bacterium
GGAGCAACTCGGCCTGGACATCGGCATCACCGAGGATTGGGCACGTACGCTGCGCTGGGGCGGACTCGAACCCGGCACGCAAACCCACGTCGGCGACGCGCTCTTTCCCCGAATAGAATTAGAAGAGAGCGCGTAGCGGCGATGAGCGAACGCAACGCGCCGAGCCGAGCAATAACGGTCGGCGGCGGGATCATCGCCGTCGCCGGTCTCGCGGTTGCGTTGACGCTGTACGCAACGTCGTTTACACAAGTCGATTGGGCCTTGACTGCGTGCGGTGCGCTCGCTATTTGCTTCGTCGCGTGCAACGCGCTGCCGGTACGCGGGCTGCGCATGCGCCGCACGGGACTCTCAGCCGAAGCGATCTTTCTCGATCTTCCAATCGCCGCGCCGCTCTTTGCCCTTGGCGGCGAGGTAGGCGCAACGGCGTGCGCGCTTGCCTTTGCGCTCGGATTCGGCGCCGCGTCGATCGTGCGCAGCGCCGACACGGTTGCCGACCTCCCGCGTCACGGCGTCTTGCGGGTGCTTGCGACGTTGGTCTTCTTGCCGTTCGTTGGAGACGCGGCGGTGCTGCGGTCGATGCCGATCGCGCAAGCCACGCCGATCTTCGCCGCGATCGTCGGCATCGCAGCGATCGTCTTTCTATTCGGCGTCTCTGCGCCGTCGTCGTCGTACACGTTCCATCTTTCCGTCGCGCGTTTGTGGGGCCGGCTGGCGCGCGATCCGCGTACGTGGGCCGTCACCGTCGGCGGCGTCCTATGGGCCACGATCGGGCGCAACGAAATCGTGCTCGGCCACAATCTCGTGGCCATCGCGCTCTGGCTGCCGGTATGTTTATCGGCCTTCTTGCTGCACACGATCGACCGGCAGCACGCCGAACTCCACCGCCTGCGGCTCGTGCGCGATGCGGTGCAAGCGATGCTCGGCGATCGCGATCCACTGCCGCAAATCAACGCCATCCTTGCAACACTGCGCGTACCGTCGTTCGACGAAACGGTCTCGGTGCTCGCCGCGACGAGCGCCCGGACGGACGCGTGGCGCACGGTAACAACACTCGGGCCCACCCTTAGTTCCGCCGGCGACGAACTGCGTCGCCGAATTTTGCCACGCTTGAAATTCAGCGGCACGCCGTCGACGTCGCTACGCGACGACTTCTACACGGCATATGCCTTTGCCGCGCGGCTCGCGGACGGCGAGGTGCACGGTGCACTCACCGTGCATCGCCGCAACGACCGCCCGCTTTCGAGCGAGCAAATCGCGCAGTTCACCAACGCCGCCTTCGAGCTTGCTCCGCTCCTGCGCGACATGCGCACGATCACCGCGACGCAAAATGCCGCCACCATCGACGGGCTCACCGGCCTGGTGAACCGGGCGACGGCGATGGAGCGCCTGCACGCCATGCTCGAGCAAATATCGATCACTGAAAACGGCGCGGTGCTCCTCCTCGACATCGATCACTTCAAAGCGATCAACGATCAGCTCGGCCATGCCGCCGGCGACGAATGCTTGCGCAAAATCGGCGAGATCATTCGCCACACAGTGCGCGGCGGCGATACCGCGGGCCGCATTGGCGGCGAAGAGTTTCTGATCGTCATGCCCGCCGCCTCACGCGATATCGCGCTGACCGTCGGCGAGCGCCTTCGCCTGGCGGTTGCGCTCGGCGGCATGCGGTACGCCAACGGTGGGCCGGTCACGACCAGCATCGGTGCGGCGGCCGCGCGCGTCGGCGATACCGCGGAGACACTGCTTGCCCGCGCTGACCGCGGTTTGTACGAAGCCAAACGCCAAGGCCGCAACCGTATGGTTGAGGATTTGGAGTCAGCGTGATCGATACGCACGCGCATCTACACGATGCGAAGTTCGATGCGGACCGCGCAGTGGTGATCGATCGGGCACGTACGGTCGGCATTTCGACGATTGTCAACGTCGGTTGCGACATCGGCGACTCGCTGCGCGCGCTTGAGTTGGCTCGCGAATACCGGCTGCACTCTTCGGTCGGCATTCATCCGCACGAAGCCAAGGATGCACCGCCGGATATTGCGGCGGTCCTTGAGCCGTTTTTGCACGATCCGCGCGTGGTAGCCATCGGCGAGGCGGGCTTGGATTACTACTACGATCACAGTCCACGCGACGTGCAGCAACGCGTGCTGCGCGAGCAGCTGGATCTGGCACGGGAGACCGGCTTTCCGTTCATCTTTCATCAGCGTGACGCGTTCGACGACTTCCTGACAATCTTGCGCGAGCGCTGGCACGCGCCGATGCGCGGTGTCGTCCACTGCTTCACCGGTGACGCCGAACAAGCGCGGATCCTCACGCAAGACTTTGGTCTCTATCTAGGCATCGGCGGCGTGCTGACATTCAAGACTGCCGAACCATTGCGCGCCGCGGCTCGCGCCGTCGGGTTGCGGTCGCTTGTCCTCGAGACCGACTGCCCGTACCTCGCACCGATCCCGCATCGCGGCGAGCGTAACGAACCCGCGTACGTCGAACTCACTGCGCAACGGCTGGCTGAAGTTCTGGAGTGCGACGTCGACGAGGTTGTCAGCGTCACCGACGCGAACGCGCGCACCGTATTCCCGTTACCCTAAAAAACATTCGAGGAGCCGGATGAATCTGATCGTCGCCCTGGTCGCGGTTATTATTCCTTTCACCGCCGCAACGCCGTATGCGACCCAGTCGCAGCCGCTGACGCTCTCCGTCGACGCGTCGCTTGCCGCGCGCGGCATCGCGTACGTGCACGAAGCCGTCCCCGCGCGCGCGGGCGAGATGACGCTGGTCTATCCGAAATGGATTCCCGGCGAGCA
>PMUE01000295.1 GCA_003167055.1 Vulcanimicrobiota bacterium
TTCGCCGCGATCGGTTTCGGCGATGCTTCGGCGCAATCGGTTGCCAAACGCATTCGCGATGAGATCAAGACCGACAACGTCGTGGATCTCGCGCAGATTCGCAAGCCCGTGGCGCGCAAAGTCCCGCGTCGCTCGAGCGGCGTGCGGATCGCCGGGGTCGACGATGTGCTGGTGCGGCTTTCGAAGTGCTGTTCACCGGTGCCGGGCGATCCGATCATCGGCTACGTGACGATCGGTCGCGGCGTAAGCGTTCATCGGGCGGATTGTCCGAATGTCGCGTACATGAGCGCAACACCGGAGCGGATTTTGCAAGCGCAGTGGGTGCCGAGCTCCGATATGACGCATGCCGTCGATGTCGAAGTCGAAGCCGAGGATCGCTCGCAGCTCCTGCAAGACATCATGGCGGTGTTTGCCGAGCTCAAGACGACGGTGAGTTCGGTAACGGCCCGCGTCCGCAAGGACGGCATGGCGGTGACGAGCCTTACCGTGCAGATTCGCGACCTCGATCACTTGCACAAGATTTTGACCAAGCTCGAGAGTTTGCGCAACGTGCGCCGCGTGTATCGCGTCACGAAACGCGAGAAGAGCGCTGCAGGTTCTTAGCGTCATCCTGAGTCCGTCGAAGGAGCTGCTGCCGATTGTGGCAGCTTTTGTTGCAGGTGCGATGAACAGCATCGCGGGCGGCGGCAGTTTCTTGAGTTTCCCGGCGCTGATCCTCGCCGGCGTTCCCTCGATTCCCGCCAATGCTACCAATAGCGCGGCGATGTGGGTGGGCACGCTGGGTGGCGCGCGCGCTTACTGGGGCGACGTGCAGCCGCACAAGCGCATGCTGTACGCGATGCTCGCGATCAGCATCGTGGGCGCCGTGCTGGGTGCATCGCTGTTGCTAATCACGCCGCCGGCCGCGTTTAACCGGCTGATTCCGTGGCTGTTGCTCTTTGCGACGGTGCTCTTTGCCGCGAGCCCGTACCTGACGAAGTCGCAGGGCGGCGCTCCGACGCACCAGTGGTGGCAATACGTCGCGCAATTTGCTGTCGCCATTTACGGTGGCTACTTTACCGCGGGGATCGGTATCATGATGCTCGCGCTGCTCGCGTTCTCCGATTTGCCGAGTTTCAACGCGACCAACGGCATGAAAAACGTGCTTGCAGTTGCGATCAACGGCTTCTCGATCGTGCCGTTTTTGATCGCGCGGATCATCGATTGGCGCTACGCGATTCCCATGGCCGTTGTCGCACTCATCGGCGGATATGTTGGCGCCCATCTCTTCCGGCGCGTGCCGGCCGCGTATGGGCGTTGGTCGGTCATCGCGATCGGCACAATTATGACGATCGTGTTCTTCGTGCGCTAGCGTCCGCTACGACACTTCGCTTGGTATCGGCGCCGGCGTGGGCATTGCGACCGGCGGGGCTTCGCCGCGGTGGAAGCCGCCCATGCGCGGTTCGACGTGTTGCGCGACCCAGAGGTAGAGCGTCGGCACGACGATGAGCGAGAGGGTGGTCGAGAAGAGCAGACCGCCGATGACCACCGTCCCAAGCGGCGCTTGCGTTTGGCTGCCCGCCTCGATGCCGAGCGCGATCGGGAGCATGCCGCCCACCGATGCGAGGGTCGTCATCAAGATCGGCCGCAGCCGCAACGGCGCGGCGTGCAAGACGGCTTCTTTCACGGTGTAGCCGCGTTCACGCAGCTGATTGGTGAACTCGACCACGAGGATCGCGTTTTTGACGACGATCCCGACGAGCATCAGCGCGCCGATGAATGCCGTCAATCCGAACGCGCGATGGGTCAGCCAGAGTGAGAGCACGATCCCGGTCGAGGCAAGCGGCACCGAGATCATGATGATCAACGGATGCAGCAGCGATTCGAATTGCGCCGCGAGCAGCATATAGATAAGGATGACCGCGAGCAAGACGATCAAGCCGAGGCTTCCGAAGGTATCGCTCTGCTGGGTGACGGCTTGGCCGTACTGCCAGTAGTAACCGGGCGGCAGCGCAAGGCCGTTCATAATCTTGGTTGTTGCGTCAACGACCGCGCCGAGCGGCGCGGTGTCGAGACCAGCGGTGACGTCGATCTCGCGTAGCTTGTTCTGTCGCGTGATCTGCGACGGTCCGGCGCCGAAGCTGATACTCGCGAGCTCGCGCAGTGCCATCACCGGTAGGGTGTTGCTCGCGCCGAGATCGGTCGAACTCTGCACGATGCCGCCGCCAAGCGCGCCGTTTGCCACGCCGTTGGCAACGCTGCCGGTGGTCGATCCGGGCAACGTCGAAATCGGAACTTGCAGAGCAAGAATCGATTGCAACGAGCGGCGCTGGTTCGGTGGCAACTGCACAATGATCGGATACTGCGTGCCGTTGATCTGCATGTACGAAGCGATCGTACCGGAGGTGGCCGTGTCGATCGTGTTCGAGACGGCCTGGGTCGAGATGCCGAGCTGCGCAACCTTCGCACGATCGATATTGATATCAAGTTCGGGCTGCGAGGCGGAGATTGCGCTCTGCGGGGTTTGGATGCCGGGGATGCGCGAGAGGTCGGGCACGACCGTGTACTGCGCAAGGTTGTACAGCGCGTTGATATCGGGGCCGAAGATCTGGACGTCGAGCGCGTCTTGGCCTTGTGAGATCATGTTTTGGATGATGTCGACCGTACGTCCGAATGGGCGCACGCCGGAAATCGTGTTGATGGTCTTGGTCCAGTCGCGCACGTATTGGGCCGCGTCGGTGCCGCTGTATTGTGGCTTGAGTTGCACGGAGAGATTTGCTTGGTTGGTGATCTGCGTGCCGTTGCCGATGAAGCCGACCTCGCCGACCTGCGAGCCGACATACAGCACGCGCGGGTCCTTCCGCATCCGCTGCTCGATGTCGTTGGTCACCGCATTGGTGATATTGACGGCGGTGCCGGTTGGAAGCTGCAGGTTGAAGCGCACGAAGATCGAGTTGGACGCCGGAAAGATCTCGGTTTTCACGGCGCCGAGCTTGGTCGCGGCGATCGTCAGGATCAAGCATGTGGCGGCAATTGCGACGACGAGGCCGGGCCGGCTAATCGCGCGCTCAAGCACCACGCGGTACCAGCGTTCGAAACGCTCGTAGATGCGATCGAAACCGCGCGCGAAGCGGGTATAGCCGCTGCCGCCGTGCGTACCGCCGTTGCCGTTGCCGTTTGTTGGGGCATGTTTGTTGCGAATCAGGATCGACGAGAGCATCGGGACGGTCGTGACCGCGACGACGAAGGAGAGCGCGACCGCGGCCATCACCATCACCGCAAAGGGCGTGAAGATCAAACCTTGCAAGCCCGGGATCAGCACCAGCGGGATGAACACGGTCACGACCGTGACCGATGAGGCGAGCACCGCGCTAAAGATCTCCGACGTGCCGCTTTCGGCGGCATTGCGCGGCGACTGGCCGAGGGCCATGTGGCGATAGATGTTTTCGATAACGACGATCGCGTCGTCGACGATCAACCCGACGGCGAGCGCGAGGCCGCCGAGCGTCATCACATTGAGCGAATATCCACAGACGTAGGCGACGAAGAGCGCGCCGAGCACCGAGATCGGGAGCGACACGGCGACGATGAGCGTCGTGCGCCATGAGTGCAGGAAGAGCAGAATGATCACGACGGCCAAGATCGCGCCGTAAATCGCGGTGTGCTCGAGTGCGTTGATCGCTTCGAGGATGAAGCTTTTCTGATCGAACACGACGCCGATCTTCATGCCCGCATAGCGCTTCTGAATCTCGTCGATCTTGCGATAGGTGCCGATCGCCGTCGCGACGACGTTGGCATCCGGCTGCGCATCGACGACCACGCCGACCGCGGGCTTGCCGTTGAGGCGCTCGTAGGTGCGCTGTTCGGCGATCGAGTCGGTCACGGTGGCAAGCGTGCCGATGCGAATCACGCTGCCGTTCTTCACCGCGAGCACGAGATCGGAGATCTGCTTTGCATTCGCGAGCAGTGCGTTGGCGCGGACTTGATACTCGTTCGGCCCAACTTGAATGATGCCGGCCGGAAGATTGAGGTTTTCTTGCTGCACGCGCCCGATGATCTGGTTGAGCGTCATGCCGTAGGCGGCAAGTTTATTCGTATCGGGCTCGATCATGAACGAGCGCTGCTGATCTTGCGCGACGATGACGTTCGCCACGCCGTCGACCGAGGCGAATTCGTCGGAGAGTTGATTGGCGAAGAGATCGCCGAGATCGCGCAGCGGCATGTTGTCGTCGGTCACGTAGAAGCGCACGACGGGAAGATTGTTCGAGTTGAACTTCGCGATCTGCGGCTGCTGCAGATTCGGATCGTTGGGCAGTTGGCTGCGGATCTGATCGACTTGCTGCTGCACGTCGACGGCGGCCGTATCGAGGTTGGTCCCGTAGTAGAACTGCGCACTGACCGTGCTCTGCCCGAGCTGCGAGTCGGAGTTGATGAGCTGGATGCCGTTGACGCGGCTGACCGCGTTCTCGATCGGGCGGGTGACCAGGGCTTCCATCTGCTCCGGCCCGACGTTGGGGTAGTCCACCGTGACCGTGACCACCGGCGGGGTGAAATTGGGGAGCAAGGCAACCGGCAACCGGGGAAGGGCGAAGATGCCGAGGACCACGATCGCCAAGGCGAGCATGGAAACGGCCACCCGGCGGTTTACGGCAAAACGGGCGATGGACATTCGCCCCCCATCTTAGCATTGTGGCCGACGGACCACATTGCGTGAAACGGTAGGCTAGTGTAAGATTCCATGGTTTTGGGAGACTTTTGATCCCCCAGCCACCTGCCCCGAACCAGGGGCCGCCGTCAGGCGTCCACAGATGGAACGAGTAATGAACGACTACGAAGTGACCTACATCCTCCGGCCCAATTTCGAAGAGGCCGAGGTCGAGACGCGTGCCAACGCGATCGGCGAGATCATCAAGAACCAGGGCGGTACGGTGGTCAACATCGAGAAGCTCGGCCGTAAACGGCTGGCCTACGAGATTGCCGACCTGCGCGAAGGCAACTACGTGGCGATGCAATATCGCAGCACCGGCGAGGCATCCAAGGAGCTCGAACGCCTGCTCAAGTTGGACGAAGATGTGGTCCGCGCGCTGGTGATTCACCTCGACAAGAAAGCCCTCGCGGCGATGGCCCATGCCGCGGCGAACCCGCCGCCGCCGCCGCCGGTGATGAGCGGCCCCGTGCCGCTGACCCCGCCGATGCGGCCCGAGGATCGGCCCCAGGTCGCTTCCGACCTCGTCTAAAACTCTTTCGCATTCGACAGGCGGCTCGTGCCAGGCACCTGGCACGGGTCGCCTTTATTTTTCGAATATCTAGCACCGCGACAAAGCGAAAGAGAGAACGACGATGGCAGGTTCATATAATCGAGTGATTTTGGTGGGTAACCTCACGCGCGATCCGGAGATCCGCTACACCCAGTCGGGGAAGGCCGTAACGAAGTTTACACTTGCGGTCAACAACCCGCGCAATAAGGAAGAGACCACGTTCGTCGACATCGTCGCGTGGGATCGCCTCGGTGAAACCTGCAACACCTATTTGAAGAAGGGCTCGAACACGCTGATCGAAGGCCGTCTCGTCATTCGTTCGTACGACGATAAGGACGGCAACAAACGTAAGGCGACCGAAGTGGTGATCGACAACATGCAGATGCTCGGCTCACGCCCCGGTGGCGGCGGTGAAAACGGCGGCGACTTCGGTGGTGGTGCGGCATATGCCGGCGCACGTAGCGGCGGTACCGGCGCAGCCAACGGCGCATCCGCGGGCGACGCGTTCGGCGACGAGTTAGACGACGAGATTCCGTTCTAGCGTTCTAGCGTTCTAGCGTTCTGATGCCCACTTGTCATCCCGAGCGTAGAATGGGTAACGCAAAGCGTTACCCATCGTAGTCGAGGGACGAGGGAAGCGCATCAAACGAAGAGCTCGGTGAAATCGCCGGGCTCTTCTTGCCGCCGACGGAACCCAGCGGACACCGCGCGAATACCGTAGCCATCGATGAACCTGACGCAAGCTGAATTTGAACGTGTCATCGACGATGCGCTGGCGTCACTGCCAAAGCGTTTTACCGATCTCATCCAGAACGTCGTTATCGCGGTTGAAGACGAGACGACCGAAGAGGATCTCGAGGGCGACGCTGATGAGAATTCCGACATTCTTGGAATCTATCGTGGCGTCGCTCTTACCGAGCGGAGCTTTGATGATCCGCTGCTTCCCGACGAGATCGCGATTTTTCGAGGCCCGATTAATCGAAGGACGCGCACGTACGATGAAGCGGTGCGAGAAGTACGAGAGACGCTCATTCACGAGCTTGGACACTACTTCGGACTCGAAGACGATGAGATGCCGTATTGAGACCTTGATGCCGAGTGTGAAACGGCCTAAAATGTGGACAAGGCCGTTCTAGCTTGTCGTTGCAAGCGAGAGGAGTAGTCGATGACCCGACGTTTTATTTTCGTCACGCTAGCAGTTCTTGTCGCCGCTTCGTTGCCGCTTCAGGCGCCTGCCAGAGTGTCATGGATTCATTTTACAAACGCGTCCACGAATTGCGCTTGGATAACGACGTACAAGTCTTATGGGAGCCAGTGGGATAAGACAGCGGCGCGTTTCGTACAACCGGGAGCGAATTCTTCGTTCAAGGTCGAAGCCGTCCGCCAAGGTAAAATTCGCGCAGAGATGATGGCGGGAGCGGCCTGCTCCGGGCATGCGGTAGGTGCCAACCGCGAATACGTCACCGACATCGACTCGGATTACTTGAAGTTGATCGGATCGAGCCAAGCCAACTTTCAGATCGTGCGAGGTCGGTGACGCGAAAGCGCTGTGCGGTTAGCGCTCGCCGGCAGCGTTCTGAACCGAGAGCTCCCAGCGATACCCGTCCGGATCGTGAAACCACAGGCCCATATGCGGCGAGCCCGGCGATGTAGGGCCGATCTCGTCGCCCGGATCTTCGAGGTTTACGCCGTTTTTCTTCAACGTTTCGAGCGCTTCGCGCAGCGTGCGCATGGTGTCGAGCTGAAGCGAGATGTGGTCGATCGTGTCCGGATATGGTGTGCCTTTGAAGAACCCGATGATAATCGCGTCGTTCGTTAGTGCGATGGCCTCATCGGACCGGAACATTTCCTGCAGATCGAAGTTCTTGGTCCAAAACTGCGCGCTCTTCTGCGGGTCTCTGACGGCAAGGCTGAAATGCCAGACCGCGCCAAGTTTTATTTTCACGTCCGTACCTCTCAGGTCGAATTAATTCGACTCTATTCGCTCCACCCATTGCGAGCGCCACGCCGCCGGAGCAAGCGGTTCTCCGAAGTATTGCGTTTCGCGGAATACTTTGTCTCCTCGAAACTCGTGGATGTTCACCGTATACCAAGGCTTTCCGTCGTACGTGATGATGACCTCGCTTACCCAAACCGTGCCACTCCCCATTATCCGCAGCACTTTTGATACGCTCGGATGATCTGGATCTGCGGAGCGCTGAGCGATCAGGTTCGCGCGGCCGCGTATTCGCTCGCCGGATTGCGGGAAGTCACAAATGACGTCTTCCGCGTAGAGGTCGCCTGAAATGGGTTTCGCCCAACGCTGCTGGATCGCCGAGATCCGGATAGCGGATTCGTCCATAAAGCATACCTCACTTACTTCGGTGACGGACTCACCGTGTACGTATATTTGTGTTGTCCGTCGCGGGTAATGAGCGTCGGTTTCCCATTTTCGGTGGACGGTGAAAACTCAAGGCCGATGATTTCCGGAGCGATGGTCATAAACGACGTCGTGCCGTCCGGGTTTGTACGCGTCGCGACCGGCGTGCTCCACATGCCGAATTGAAAGACAACGCTCGATCCGTTGCGATGCACGGTAAGGTGTCCCAGATCCGGATTGAAGTACGACGGCGCGAGTTCTGCAGACGCCTCGGCCGACGGAGGAACGGTCAAGAGCTTTCTCGTTGCTTGCCGTTCCGCGACAAGGTTTTTCGCTGTAGAGGCTAACTCCGCCGCTGCTTGCGGCTTACCATCATACAGCACTTCGAGCAAACGCCGCAGGAAGGGACCACGGAGATAAACGCCGCTGTTGGAGTTCGTCAGGATCACCATGCCTACGCCCGCGTCAGGAATCGCCGCCCAGTCGCTGTGATAGCCAAAGACGTCGCCGCCATGATGAATGACGTCGATGCCATAGGTCCGGTCATCCATGAGCCCCATGCCGTACCACTCGTCTTTACCCACGGCAACGGTGTGCACGCGACGCTGCAAAAGATTCTTCTGCGACACCAAGCGCGTGCCGTTTGGCAACACGCCTTCCGTCAGTTCGTTTTCGACGTACTTGATCATATCGTGCGGGCTCGACCACGCTGCGCCGGCCGGACGGAACGGAATGGCGAGCCGGTTCATATCCTGATTGAGCACGTGCGTGTTGCCGTCGATATCTTGCCCATACGGATCCGCGTGATCGGATGCAAGCGCTTTGTCGAAATCGAACGTCGTGCTCGCCATGCCGAGCGGGTCGAACACGAGCCGCTGCATAGCCTTGTCGTAGGCAGCGCCGATAGGAAGGTTCGGATACTCCGTGTAGCCCGCGATGTAGCCGGCGGCCGACGCCATCGTATTGCTGTATTGAAACAACTCGCCGTACTTGCTGGTCGGTTCGGTGTTTGCGAGCATCGTAAAGGTCTCTTGTGGACCCGTTTGTGCCGTCGTACCAAGGATCCAATCGAAATCTTTGCGCGGCACACCCGTGCAGGCGCACACCAAGTCCTCGATGCGAACTTTCGCGGTCGTCGCTGGGCTGCCGAGACGGAATGACGGATACGCCTTGACCACCGGTTCACTCCACTGGAGTTTCCCCTGGTAGACGACGCGCGCGAGCATCAGCGTTGTGAGGCCTTTGGTGTTCGAGGCGATCATGAAGAGGGTGTTCTTGTCGACGGGCGTCGGCTTGCCTAACGTTCGTACACCTAGGCCGCCTTCATACACGACCTTGCCGTGATCGATGAGTGCGAGTCCGACGCCCGGGACCTGGAGTTCTTGCATGCCCGTTCTTACGAAGTCGAGGAGCTCGTTAACGCGCTGCGGCGTCAGCCGATTTGCCGTACGGCCCGCGAAGGTTTCCTGGACGTAGCCTTCCGGCTGTAGCGTCGCAATCAACATTCCCGCAGCGGTTCCGCGCTTTTCGACCGTTG